>NZ_QPJF01000006.1:64767-119921 GCF_003337665.1 Halanaerobium sp. ST460_2HS_T2 | reverse complement strand
AAAGGATAAGGGTGTGACTGAATATTCTGTAGATAGTATAGTTTCTCAATAACTTAAATTTGACAATGCTTAAATATTTTTATGCAATGCTAGTGTAATTCCTCCTTATAATTTTTAGTCTTAATTTACTGAGCAGCTTTAATTTCAATAGCTTGTTTATCATTAGGAGTTGGAATTTCTCCTAAAATATTATTCTTAAAATCTTTAGTGTTCTTTTCTACTCCAGTTACAAATAGATAATACATCTCGGCCTGAGTAAGCTCTGGTTTGTAATCTGAAATAATGTTTTCTGGAATTTCAACTTTTAGCTTATTATAAAATGTAAAAACAATATCAAGTTCATAGGCCAGGGTATTTAATTCATCTTCAGTAAATCCTCTAGCATTGATAGGGTAAAAAAGTAATTCGATCTTTCCGTCTGGTCTTAAAAATATATGGCTAGGAGATAACTCTGATTCTGCGAGGTAATTTCTGAGTTCAAGAATATATGATTCAATTTCTTCATCACTTACTAAATAAGGTTCAACTCCGTTAAATGTTTCTACAATAATACCAGCTCGCTCATAAAGTTCTTCTACCTTAAATAGATCCTTGTCAAATTCGATTACGTTAGCAGTTTTCATAATAATAATTCCTCCTTAATATTTTTGGTGGTAATAATAAATGTTTCTGTGCCTAATAAATGTTGTCTTGTTGTGTCAGCCCGATAACGGCCCGCTGACTCAGCACCCTTTCGGATCCCTCCTATGGCCGTCTGCTAAAAAGCAGATTTGCAATATTAATTTTTATTGTAGGCATCACCTTCCTTTAAATTTATCTTGTAATAATTTTTGTTTGATTAAGTCTATATACAGTATAATTACTAAACTCTTAAAAATCGAGAGTAAAGGAAAAAGTCAATTTTAACTTCCGGTACTATTAACCTTACTGAGAGCAAAAGCTTGATATAATAGTGATCTTGATCTAAATAGTCTTAAATAACCGGAAGAATTATTTATTTTTTTCCGCTGAAAATATGGCTCAAACTAAAAATAAATTCATTTATTCTTTATAATTTAAAATATTTAGTTTTTGTTGAAGTTTATCACCATCCTAAAATTAATCCGTCGATATTTGTTTTCTTTCTTGACTATAAATAAATTATATAAAAATAAAGCATTTTAAGATATATCAGTGGAAGAAACCAATTTTAACTTCCGGTACTATTAACCTTGCTGAGAGCAAAAGCTTGATATAATAGAAATCTCAAGATAAATAATCTTAATGGACTGGAAAAACTTTTTATTTTTTTCTGTTGAAAATAGGACTGAAATCAAAAAAAAAAAGCCAGACCACTATTACATGGTCTGACTCTAAAGAGGATTTCTAAACTATTCTATTTTAACTACTATAATTACTCATTATATTGCTGTTCATTTAATTCTAAGCTTTCAACTAATTTAATTAATTCATGATTCTCCTTTTCAATTTGATCTGAATGGGACATTTTAATTTCCATTAATTTTTTCTTTACATTAATTATAGTTAATTCTTCTTCTTTTAATTCTTCGATAATTTCTTGAGCTACTTCTGGAGTATATGATGATATATGCTCAAATATCTGTGATAAATAAGATTTTACTTCTTTCTCCATCGACATGAACCCAATATAATCTTTATACTGATTAATAATCTTTCCTGTTTTTATGTGATCAAATTTACTTTCATATTTATCTAACCTTTTATAATCATAATCTTTAATCTCAGATACAATCTTAGAATATTCTTCCATTAGCTTTTGAAGTTGAAAACTTTCTTTTATAATTTTTTCTAATAGTTCAGCATGTTCTTCTTTATTCTTTTTATTATTTCTCAATTTCATACTTTTTTCATAAAGTTTTTTAATTCTATCATTTGTACTATTTACTAGCCTCTTTTTGTTTATTAATTGCTCAAATAAATCTTCATTCTCATCATATTTTAGTAATAAAATTAAAAAAATTGCGTTCAGTTGTTTTTCATCAAAAGAATATCCTCCTTTTTCTTTCTCTTTTATAGGTTTTATCTTAAATATATCAGAAAACTCTTCTTTTTTTAATAAATTACTTATTTCAACAACTTTTTTTCTTATAGAAGATAAACCTGGTAAGATATTGTTTCCCACTGAACTTTCATACTTTTTAATCAATTCTACAAGTTCTTTTTGATTCCACTCTGACATTTTAAATCATCCCCTCACTATTAAATAATTTAACTTAATTGTATCTAAAATATACTGTAGCTGCAATATTTTTACGGGTTACGGGAATTTAGTGGGAACTAGTACGGTTTACAAAAATTACTGACATGACAATAATCATAATAATAATACCCGTTAAACCGTAGATAAAAAAAGAGATAATTAGGAGAAATTGAAAAATATCATTTTCCCATTTTTTTTTGTGGTAATGTTTTTGGGAAAATATATTTTTCAATTCCGTTTCTTTAGTAATTTAGTAATAGATTAATATATTTCAATAGATTTTTTCTGAAAATAATAGAAATGTACTCTAGGTGGGTTGTTTTTTCTCTGTCCTCCGGCCTCCAAAAATACTACACTAAGCTCTGAAAGGAATTCCCACCGGGTTTTCGGGAGTCGCCTCCATCATCACTGTCAAAACAGGGCTAATCAACCCCCGGTTTGAATACCGTATGACCACCGAACCCCGCTATCTTTGCAAAAAAAGAACACCTCACGTTCAAGGTATCCTTTTTCAATCATTCTACAGGTATCGATCAGGAAGGAGTGAGAGTATTTTTTCTGAGGAGATCATATTTGAACTACCAGCTACTCTATCAGCAGCTTCTGCAGCTTCCATTCCTTCCAAAATCAATCGAATCACCAACACCAAAACAACGGCCCAATTCACATTAGCCAATCTACTTCACCTCCTCCTTTTTTGTATTTCCTGTCGTACTTCCGACAACGGCTTAGGTTCAAAATGCAGATCTCTTTCAATCCCGAGTTCAAAAACCCGAATACTTTTCATCTCAGAAAGACAAAAAATCCCAATTTCAAGGAAATCACCATCTACAAGTCCCCAGAAATGATCATCACTGTAGCCAGCTGCATACCATGTCCAATTACTTAGCGGATGAAAGAACTTGACCTGTACAACAGGATCATCGAAAGCTTTAGCCTCTTCAATTGAGGGTAGCTTTTTCTCGATCTCTTTAGTTAGTAGTCTCATTTTTTAGCTCCTTTCCTTAAGCAATTAGTTCTTTTATTTTATCTTTTAGCGACATATCATCTACATATCTTACAGGCATTATTATTGCCTTTACTTCTCCATCTTGGCAGACGAAAAGGGGCTCTATTTTTCCTGCAGCTTTGTAAGTATCACCCAGCTCCAGCAGAAAATCATACTTTCTCAGAAATATTGCCAGCATATCTTTTACCTTGTAGATCCTGGCCTCTTTTTTCTTATCTCGTTTTAGGTAGAATGGTGTAATTTCAACTTCTTCAAATGCCGCTTCTACTTTATCAATTATCCTCAGAACATTTACATCTGTACTTTCAAATTTATCTCCAGTTTTAGAAATTGCTCCAACAAAGTTCAGTGGAATGTTGGCTGTGGACTTGAAGCTATTGTACTTTGAGAAAAACTCAGTGAATTCCTCTTCGTCCATGATTAGCATAATGTAAGTGTCAGAAATTACATATTTAGCATTATCAAGTGGAACTATTATGAGATTACTACTTGGTCTTACAAGTGATGCAATTTTTGCTCCGTTAATCATTTTGGTTAGCCTCCTTCTTCAGATCATCGAGTATTTCTTTTTCTTCCTCTGTTAGATTATTTCTGATCCAACTTACTTCATCTATTATCTCAAGATATTCAGTTATTTTTAGAGCATAGATTCCCCATCTAGGGTAATTCATCTCTTGTGATTCATAAATTACGACATTTTTTTCATCATCAGTTAGTACAGCCTGGTGTATTTTTCCATCAAAACTTATATTTACAACTGCAGTTTTACTATCAGCGTAGTCAAAATTCAACTTCATTTTGTATCCTCCTTTTTTGATTGTCAATTGCCAGCTTTCTCAGCTAGCCGGCTTTCCAGCTTAGCTGCCTTATTAGCATCAATTATTATTACTCCAGCAATTTTATGATTATTCCAATTATGATCTCCATTTTATTTACTATTCCTCCTTATTCTTCTCCCGAAAGTTCTTCATTTGCACTTTTAACTCTGAATCATAAATGTAAGTATATATCATAGTTGTATTTAATTGGTTATGACCAAGTGCTCGTTGGACCATTCTGATGTTTTTTGTCTTACGAAGCATATCTGTAGCGAACGTATGTCTGCATGTATGCGGACTTACATTTTTGGAAATTCCTGCCTTTTTTGCATATCTCTTTACCATGTCCTGCACGTATCTATTATCCAGCTTATTTCCCAGGGTTCCCTTACTCATGGCCGTGAAGACGTAATTCAAATTTTCTTTTGCTTCTAGTGCTTGCCTCTGCTTCCAACTCTTCAGCAGCTCCAGATTTTCTTCTGCCAGCCACAAAATTCGGTCCTTCGCTCCCTTGCCTTCTACTACCTTCAGCTGTCCTGTCATTAGAGATATATTTTTCCATTTAAGCCCGGTTGCCTCTGACAACCGCAAACCAGCATCCAAAAATATCTTCAGCAGCAGGTGGTTTCTCTGTCCAGTTACGTATCTCGGATTGGGCTGTTCCAAAAGTCTTTTTTGTTCTTCTTCACTAAGTACATTGGGCAACTTCTTCTGTCTCACGATTTAGCCTCCTTTTTATGCTATTTTTGTAATTACTCGCTTTTCTTAACTTTTTCGAGTACATCTACGTCAAATTTACTCCTTAGCTCAATTGATTAGGAATTACGAGCTATTTTACGTTTTTCACCATTTTTCAGTTTGACTTACCAGTTCAATTTTTCTTTCAAACTGGTGAAATTATCTCGGCCAATGATTACGTGATCCACCAGCTGTACTTCGAGAATTTTAGCTGCTTTCGCAAGTTTATCGGTGGTCTTCTCATCATCAAATGATGGTGTAGGATCTCCACTGGGATGATTATGAACTACTACTACTGCCTTTGCCAGACTTCTTACTGCGGGAGCGAAAACTTCTCTTGGAGAAAGCAGACTGTTGCTGATTGTGCCTCTAGTTACAATCTTTTCAGACATGATCTCACTTTTCACATTCAGCATCAGGATCCTGGCCTCTTCCTGCTCAAGAAACTGCATCTCCTTGAAGTAGTTGTAGACATCCAATGGATTGCCAATCTTAGTAGTATTTTTCTTCTCAGCTTTTAGTATCCTTCGAATTATTTCAGCAACTGCAGGTATTTGTTCACTCTTTACTTTACCTATTCCTTTGTACCTCTGCAGTTCTTTACTGTAAGTTTTTAGAATTATTTCCTCCAGTGAGTTGTAATCTTGAAATAGTTCTACTGCAGCTGACTCAGAAACCAATCTACCCAGCAGCATTTGATCATCAAAATCTTTGTAGTTTAGCATTTTCTTTGCTCCTTCCTTAGTTTAGAATGGTAGTTCATGATCCTCATTCAGCTCAGCTTTGTGGTCCCTGTGATATTTTGCAATGTCTACAGATTCTTCTCTCAGAAAGTCTTCAATTTCCTCATCATGATCTCCAACCTCAGAAAGAAACGTCATCATGCATTCATTATCCATCAGGATTCCTATTTTGTAGAAACTTATACTTTCCAGCTTATATTCTTCAACATATTCCAGAGGACAGCCTAGCAGACCATCATTTTCTGGATTCAATCCAAAGAGAGAAAGATCCCTTAAGTTATCTCCTTTTTCTAGCACAATCACAAAACCTTCCAACCACCCCAGCCTGAACTGGTCTAATGTTTCTCTTCTGCCAAGCAGATCGAAAAGCTGCAGAAAGTAGTTTTTGATCCACTGCAAATATTCTTCATTCAGCACTTCTGTGTTCTCCAGTAATTCCAAATCTTCAAATGTCTTAATTATCCTCATTTTATCCACTCCTTTATTTTAGTTTTTAACCTAAAAAAGAAAGATACCTCAACTAGGAAGGTATCTTTCTTAATCTATATAAATGATATATATCTCAAACTTCTTTCAAATCGATTTTTTACAAGCACAATTTTTTTGTCCTTCAATTGCTAGCACTACTAGAATCCGGGCAATTATCTATCATTTTGTAGCTACTCTCTACATTGTAGACATTCTGGCCTCTTTTTTTCTTAACACACAAAAAAAGACCCATGCCCTCATCAAAAAGGCATAGGTCTTTAGTGACATATTTATAGTTTGTATATTTGGTATTTATTTTACTTATCACTTAGTCTTTCTTTTTCACTTTCAATCAGAACCTCTGAATAATTAGTTAATTCTGCAATTTCCTCAACTGTTTTATTTTCTTTAAGTAGATTTATTACAGTATTTTCAATAATCGCATTCATTTTTTCATTTTTGATTTCTCTTAAAACCTCTTCATGATCTAATAACATTTGGATTTTTCTTTCTACTTTATTAATAAGTTCACGAATATAATCATTTTCAATGTTGGATTCTATATTATTTTTATAATACAATCTATTTAATTTGCTTACATTCTTATTTAACATTGTTGTCTTGATTTTAGCTCTATATTTTTTAATTTCATTATAGTTTTTACTAATGTTTTTCAAAAAATACCATTCATCTCCTTCTGGAGAGAATTGACTTTCTGAAAATGGATCTTCTAGAATATTGAAAGCTATATTCCAAAAATAATCTAAGCTTTGATCAATTTTTTCAAAAATATCTATTTGTCTTTTTAATAGAATTAAATCTATTCCAAATAAATTATCCTGCTCATAATAATTCACTATTTGTTTATAAAAATCATCATCATTGTAATAAATAAAGTTATTGAAATCATCAAAATAAATTTCTCCATCAAAAATCACATCTTCAAGCCATTCATGGATATTAAATTCATCTAATTTAGCTTCCATATCAATTTTCTTAAATATAGTTCTTTCTTCTTTATTCATTTCTTCCATTTTTCTCTCAGAAAATAGATCCTTATTTAGTAACTTTGGTAAAATATCAACCAATTCTAATTCATTAACAACAGCTTCAGTCATAACATTCACTCCAATTAAATTATTTTATTGATGTTATGTTAATTTTATATGTAAATAATTAGAAATACAAGTATATTCCTGAATCATTTCAAAAACCATATTTCTTCTTTCCAGAATCACAGCTGAACTCCGATTGTATTTTAGCTGCCTTTTTGACTTAGCTAACACTCTAGGACTTCTTTTTCTGAGAACAAAAAAGACCCATGCCCTCATCAAAAAGGCATAGGTCATTAGTCTTAGTCCAGGTGTTTTGCAATGTAGTGTTTTATAGCCAGATTTACAAGCTGAGTATAGCTATCTATTACATCCTTATCCTTGAGCAGCTCCATCTTCTCCCTGACTGGCTTTTCAAGATAGGTAGTAACCCTGGTGTGAACCTCATCAAAGCTTTTCTTTTCTCTTCGCTTTTTCAGATTCTCTTTCAAAGCAGCATCATTATCCTTTACTTTAGACTTCTTTTTCAACTCTGGTTTATTTACCTGTACTTTTTTAGGCATCAAAAATCCCCCTTAGATTTTTAGTCCTTCACCTACTGCAGCCGCTGAATCATCTCTTCTATTACTCTTTCAAACTGGCTCAAGGTTCTTGCCCTCCATGGTAGATCTCTCATTGTTTCCTGATTGAATTGAGCATTGGGAATTGCTGTATCTACTCCGATGTAGTTCTCAAAGAAGAGAACCGGGTAGGTTCTTTTGAACTCTGCAAGCATTCTCTTAGTCAGATTTCTTCTTAGATCCACTTTGTTAGCCACTATTCCTAGAACTTTCAGCTTAGTTTCTGCCTTCAACTGCAGTTCTTTGATTTCCAGTAGAAAACTGATCAGATTCTTTAGTGCAAGCTGCTGGGCTTCTGCAATGATTAGCAACTGATCACTGACAATGTAGCCAGCTCTAGAAAGTTCAGTCAGACTCGGTGGATGGTCCAAGAGAACAAAATCATAGGTCTCCTTCAGCTCCTCCACTATTTCTGCCAGAGTGTTGCTGACACCAGTCTGTATTTCATCCACTCTAGCTGACCCGGCTATGATTTTCTTGTCTACTTTGCCGGGCAGCTCAACTACTACATCTTCCAATGCTTTCTGGCCTGTTAGTAGATCGAAAAGATTACTATCTTCATTCTGGCTCAGGTTGATGTCAGTCAGGTCAGTCTGTGAATCAAGGTCCAGCATCATTACAGAGTAACCTGCATTGGCTACTTCCTCAGCCATGACTGTAGTCAGAGTGGTTTTCCCAACTCCACCCTTCCGGTTAGAAATACTTATTACTTTTGGACCGAGCTTACTTTCAGCTTTAGTTGTTATTATTCTTTTAGGCACTAATATTCCCCCTCTCCCTACGTAGACAGTTTACGTCTACTGTTTACGTCTACGTTTACTTTATTATTTTGTTAGGAGAAAAGTCTACAGAGACAGAAAAAGCCCTTAAAGCAGAATTGAAATCTCTGCCTTAAGGGCTCTTAAAGTTATATTTAAAAGTTATATCCAACACCTAAACTATAAGAAAAACCTTTACTGTAAACATTTCCTTCATCTTGATCATCTATTTCCATATAAATATAACCTAAAGCAGCATTAAGATTCCAATTTTCTGCAAAAGAACGCTCATAAGCTACACCTAAACGGTAGCTAACTGCATCCAGATCATAATCATTATCTTGTTCTAACTTACCAAAATAAGGTCCAACTAGTTTTTTGTTTTTAGTACCTCTATAAAATCCTAAGCCTCCACCTAAAGACCAGCGGTCATTTAGATTATAATCTGCTAAAAAAGCTAAACCATGTAATCGTACATCAGTTTCTCCAGTATGCTTTATTCCGTTAATTTCAGAAGAACCTTCTACACCACCAAAGATATATTCGTATCTAATAGTTCCATCCCACTGTTCAGTTAAAGCTTTTTGAGCTCCTAGATAAACAATTGGCACTCGATCAATATTATCCATTTTTTCGATCTGATCAATTGAGCTACCAGGAGGCAACTTAGCTAATATCTTTCCTTTTTCATCAAAATATCCTCCATTCAAATCATCAATAGTTGTATTCCACTTATCTAAAGTCACCTCTGTAATAGCCATACCACCAATAGCTTCCCATTCAGAAGCTGCTGCATTACCTGCAACAAGTCCTACCATTAGTAAAGCCATCATTAAAACTATAATTTTATTCTTCACTTTTTAAATTCCTCCTTGTATATTTACATAATTTTCCTTATAACATAGAAAACCCGAGGGAAAATCCCCCGGGTGTTTTATTTCTATTTTGTGTCTATTTAGAAGCTAACGGTTAGAGATGAAATAACTGCATTACCAGTTCCATCAACGTCAGCTGGAACTGTATCAAAGTCCGCATTAGTATATAGAGGACCTACAGTACCATCAATCCAATGAACTTCAGTATTCCAGGTTACATTAGAAGCAAGCTCTTTAGCCATTGTACCTTTTAGGTAATTATAGCTAATTACATCACCGGCTGTTTTTTCTTCATTTACGTTAACAAATGAAGCACCCAATGTTGTGGTTTCATTCCAAGCATAGTTTGTACCTAATTCAACAACTGTTGCATCGTGACCATCTTCAAAGCCATCATTTGTAGTAAATTCTACAGATGCATTGTTTGTAAAGTCACCATATGTGTTATCCAGTCCTACAGAAATTGTACTTTCATCCTCTTGATTTGTGAAGCTATCTCCAGGCTGAACAAAAGTATAGTCACCAGTTACTGTATTGTTTTCATTCAATACATAAGTAGCACCAATGTTAAATAGGTCATAATCTGCAGCTTCTTCAAGGTCATTATAAGGAGCTACAAAATTCTCTCCTACAACCTCTACCATACCGTCAACTGTTAAAGCATCACTTACAGCAAATTCAGCATTTACATTAAATAATGTATCACTATCACTTGCACCTGCTAAATCTTCATAATCATTATAAACAACTTCTCCACCCATTGTTAAAGCTTCTGTTACTTCTACTCCAGATACTTCAACAGCAAGATCAGTTACCTGATCATAGGATGGATGATCTCTAACGTGATAAAGTTTACCTGTAACAGTACCAAAATCCATCTCTCTGGTAACTGTTGCACCAAATGTCTCTTCATCAGTTTCAGCAGTTCCATCTCCATCTGTACCAACAACAAATGCTTTGATGTCATTACCCATATAAGAAGTGGTCATTTCCATACCATCACGATCTTCTTCATCAACAAAATATGGTTCAATTTGGTAGTCGCTGAAATTACCAAACTTAAATCCATAATCTTTGTAGGCAACTTCTAAAAGTGCAGTGTCCATTACAAAATCATTTGAATCTGCACTTGCAGGGTTTGATACTGCCGAACTTAAACCTGAAACATCATTAAACCAAGTATCTTCTTGAGTAAATACTGTAGTAGTTGTATCAACAGCTAAATCAAATTTAGCCTCACCTAAATTACCCATTACTGATAAATCATACTCTTGATAAAAAGCTTCTTCAGCTGGAAAATCTCCAGTATCACCAGCAATATCATAATCTAAAGCATCTCCATCAGCCCATAAAGCTAATGCTGCTGCAGGCTCATCACCATAATTAGCAGTTTCGAATGTTGTAGTTATATCCATACCAAATTCAATGTTGTCATTTGGCATATCTTTTTTCAGCTGATCAACAGTTTTCTGCATTTCAGCCATATCAGCTGACAATGCATCAACGTCTGCACCTAATACTTTAAGTTCAGCTTTTAATTCGAATGTTAAAGCATCAACGATATCTGCTACTTCTTCAGCCTGTCCATCACTAAGTGTTTCGTTCTCAGGCATGTTCTTTTCCATTAAGGACTTAACGATAGCAGTTACGTCTTCAGCCTGACCTGTAGTTAGACCTTCACCCATAGCGTCCATTTCTTCAGCCATAGCTTCTTGCTCAGCAACAATGTTGTCTAGAGCACGGCTAACCATAACAGCCATTTCGTAACGAGTCATGTTCTGGTCACCTTTGTATTCGCCATCAGGATAACCTTCAACGATACCAGCAGCAACCAGCTTGTTGATTGCATCATATGCCCAGTGATCACTTGGCACGTCAGAGAATGACTGTGCAAAGGTAGGCATAGCAAATGCTACAACTAACAGTAAAGCAATTGTAATTGTAAGTTTTTTCATTATTAAAATCCCCCTTGATTGTTATCTTTCTTTTTCTTTCGATATATAAGTTCTAATAACTTATGCAATCATAGAGGACATCCGAGCGAGTTACCTAGTTTCCTCTTCATCTGTCCAAAAGATTTTTAAATAAGCATCTTAGAACTCTTATAACTCTACAACTCCGCAGCTCTGGGGGGCACCTCCTTTCCGCCGCATTTTAGCGTCGAGTTTATAAGCAATATTAAACTTTCGTTTGCAAATTAAATTATATCAGCACTTTAACTAAAAAGTCAAATATAATTATTCAAACTATTTATATTCTTCATCCTCAAATCACATTGTAATGGTATTATTTGCTTTTGTCAAGCTTTTTTAAATATTTTTCACCAATAATTAAGGCTGCATAGTCATCCAGAGGTTTTTTTATCTTCCAGCTGACTATTTTTCGCAGCAGTTTTTCGTAATTAGACATTGGTTTTTCTGCCAGATAACGGGCCTGAGCTTCCTCGGTTGTATATTTTTCCTCAATCAGACTGATTTTCATTTTAGGATAGGCACCAGTCACTATTTCTCTCAACTCTTCAGCTCCGGTTCCATTACCAATTACAATTTCTTTAATCTGATAGTGATTAAAAATCTCATTTAGATGATCTAATAACACATTTTTTTTTATTATTGTTTTTTCTTTCTCACTTCCAGCAAAAGAGAGAACTGCTGCTCCTATCTTATCACGACCGGGATCCAGTGCTAATAATTCACTCATTATTATCCGCCTTTCTGCCAGTATTCTCAGACTCAGGATTCAGCTCTTCTAGATCAAATTTCAGATTATCATTTAGTCGATCCTGACGCCAGATATCAGCATCAGCATAAATACTGATCCGAACTTTGCCACTTGCAGCACGAACTCTGTTGACCAGATCATAAAACTGACTGAAGTTGATACTGCCTACCTGACCGGAATTATCCGGTAAAAGCCCCTGACTAATTGCTTTTTCGTTTATATCCTGCAGCAGTGCTTCTAATTCAGTTTCAATTTCCTTACTGCTCTGTTCAGCACTAATTTCTCTGCTGCTAATTAACTGGCCCTGCTCAAAGACTTTAAAATCCTCATAAAGCTGGAAATTAGCATATAACCAGTCATTTTTAGGAACATTTACTCTTGCAATTAGAGAAACAATAACTCTACTGCCAGGCTCCATATTATAAATAATGCGGGCAGCATTTAAGATATCCTCTGTCTGCAGACGAAGTGCCATTCCAGTATCCTGATTAACTTCAATCTCTTTTTGAAGTGCCACCTTATTAGCTGCCTGCAGGTATTTATTTAAAGCAGAAATTGTCTCCTGCTCACTGCGTCCTCCCTCAAGAGTATCAGTATAGACTATATCACCTTTCTGGTAGACCATATCTTCTCCCATATAGTAAATCACACCGGCCTGCAGCTGATTGGCAACTTCCCGCAATTTATCATAGTCAGCTTCCAGTTCCGATATTTGTTGCTGCAGATCGGACACCTGAGTTTCCAGCTCATCTCGTTGAGAACTCAATTCGTTAACCCGGTTCTGCAGTTCGTTTCTATTCTGACTTAATTCGTCCAGTTCCTTTTCCACAGCTGCTATCTCCTGATCGCGTTTTGCAATTTCTTTTTCGCGAGCCGCAATTTCAGCCTCTTTTTCCGTTATCTGCTGCTCTTTTGTTTCAATTTCCTGCTGCAGGCTGGAAAGCTCCTGGTCCTTTTTATTAAGTTCTTTATCTTTAGCTGCCAGTTCTTGATCTCTATTTTGAAGTTCCTCATTTAAATATTCTAGTCTTGTCAGCACATCATTAATATTAAATAAAGCCTGTCTCAACTCGGAATAAACTGCCAGCAATATAGTAACAGAAAGAACGGCGATTAGAATACCCGTTACTATAGTTATAATAATCGAAGAATATCTGGGGCGGAGACCAAACAAAGATACCCGCTTTTTACCCATTTTCATACCAATTCGATCACCAATATAGGCTATTAAACCACTTAAAATTACTACCGCTGCTATTATAACAAACGCGTTAATGATCTCCACCTCCTTAATTACTGTCTCGTCGTCTTAATCAGCAGCCCAACACCAACAATGAATATCACTATATTCTGCAGCCAGGCACCCAGCCAGGGCTGAATACTCCCCTGACTACCAAGAGCATCTCCAACTGTCATTAAAATATAATAAATAAAAATAATTATTATACTGATTCCAAAACCAGTTGCTGAACCGGCAGAACGCTGTGGTTTGATGCCCAGTGGTGCTGCCAGTAAAGCAAAAATAAAGCTTGCCAGCGGAATTGAAAATCGATGGTGCAGAGCTACCCGCTCTTCGTAGGCGGTCCTGCCCTGCTCTTCCTTAAGGGCAATATGCTCACTTAATTCTCTAATATTCATCTCGTCTATACTCTTGCCAAGTTTTCCAGCCTGAGTTGGAGAATGAATCTCCTCCCGGGAACGATAGGTGCTGAACTCCAGCGCCGGCTGCCGATTATTTCGATCTAGAAAATACACTGTGCCATTATAAAAATGCCAGCCATCACTCAGCCATTCTGCACGCTCTGCTTCCAGGACACTGTCCGGACTGCCGTCCTCAAAACTCTGGACGACCACATCTTCCATCATACCACTTTCACCATTAAAACTGTGAGCATAGAGTATATAATCCGGTCTGCGAGTACTGCTGTCCATAGGAGTCAAAAATAAGTCATACTGAGTTTTCGGTCTCTGCTCACCATGACGAGCCTGATACATTATCTGCTCAGCCTGGTAATTGGCATTAGGAACCAGAAACTCGGTAATGGCAACTGTAACCCCACTGGTTACCAGTCCCATAATGAGGGCCGGTAAAACTAGAGAAAGAATGCTCACTCCTCCAGCTCTCATGGCTGTAATCTCACTATCACCCGAAAGTCGGTTATAAGCCATAATTGTTCCCAGTAGAGAAGCCATGGGAAAAGTTAAAACTATAATTTCCGGCAGACTCAAAAAGAAAAGTCTAATTAAAGTAAAAACATCCACTCCCCACTGAGTATAAAACTCTGTCAGGTCAAAAATTAAATCAGTTCCGATAAAAATACCTGTAAAAGCTGCCACACCAAAGAAAAAAGGTGCAATCAATTCTTTATAAATGTATTTATTAATTGTCTTCAAAAAAGATGCACCTCACTAAATTTTAAATTTGTCGCCGAGATAGAATTTGCGAGCCTGCTCATTTTGGGCTATTTCTTCTGAAGTTCCAGAAAGCAAGATTTTGCCTTCGTGCATAATATAAGCGCGATCTGTAATCGAAAGAGTCTCTCGCACACTGTGATCAGTAATTAAAACACCAAGACCTCGTTTTTTGAGATAGCGGATTATTTCCTGAATATCATTAACTGCAATCGGATCTACTCCAGCAAAAGGCTCATCCAGAAGAATAAATGCAGGATCTGCCGCCAGGGCTCTGGCTATTTCCACCCGACGTCTTTCCCCACCGGAAAGCTGAAATCCCTTACGATTTCTTAATCCTTCAATATGAAACTCCTGCAGCAGCTCTTTAATATTTTTTTCAATCTCCTTCTTATCTAAATCTCGATATTCCAGAATTGCTTTTAAATTCTCCCCCACTGTCAATTTACGAAAAATTGAAGCCTCCTGGGGTAAATAACCTATCCCGAGCCGGGCACGTTTGTAAACAGGTAGATTTGAAATATTATGTTCATCAAAAAATATCTGACCACCATCCGGATTAATCAAACCTAAAATCATATAAAAAGTAGTTGTTTTACCAGCTCCATTAGGGCCCAAAAGCCCAACAATCTGGCCGCGGTCCACCTTAAGGTCAACCTCATTGACTACTCGTTCTTTATTGTATTCTTTAATTAAACCCTGAGCTTTGATAGTCATCTAATTACTCCCTCGCTGTCTCACTGCCGCTGCCTGCAGCAGAATTTTCTTCACTAAAGCGCAGAGTAGCCTGACCTGTAAGTTTTACCTCATCGGTCTTTTGATTAACTTCTGCTGCCTGAGAATTAAAGGATTCTCCGTTCCGCTCACCTTTAACATTACCTTTTAAAGAAATTAACTCTCGATCAAGATAGTAAATTATTTGGTCGGCCTCAGCCCAAAAATTATTATATTCCAGATAGGCATTACCCAGAACTTCAATTCTATCTTCAGCTCGATAAATATCAATTTGATCTGCCTGCAGCAGAGAATTTTCGCCCCTTACTTCAGCTTCTTTAGTTAAATGAAAAATCTGGTCAGCCAGATTTCCAGTTAGCTCAACTGCTTCAGCCTCAAATTCCTGATAAAAAAGTTGAACATTTTTTCTGAATTCAACTTCTCCATTATAACGACGGTATATACCTTCATCCTCTGCTGTAATGCGCAGCTCATCGTAGACAAATTCTACATTACCGGTAGCCTTAAAAATCTGGCCCTGAGCAGTCTGTTCCAGATTAAGATTATCACCATTTAATTCCCTGACTGCAGCTGCATTAGCAGTAAGGGCCAGGATAAATATTAATAAAAAGAATAAAATTTTTTTCTGCATCATAATTGCTCCTCAATTAAAATAATCATTAAACAAATTCCACTACTCCGCTGTCAGATTTGAAAAATCAACTGCAGCCTGTTTATTATCTCCTCTGAGTTTTAAATCTTTTAAATTAAGATCTGAGCTAAAACTGCTGGCGGTAGATTGAAATTCACTGCCTTTAATCTCAACCGAACCTCGCCCTTCCAAAAAATTGCGATCTAAATAATAATCAAGTTCCTCAGCTTCAATATAATAACGATCACTCTCGATAACTACATTACCGCGAATCTCAAGATAATTTTTGCTGCTGTAATAAATAGCAAAATCCCCTTTGAGAGTATATAACAGCTGTTCATCATTGAGAGAATAGACTTCTGCCTCAACCGGTTTTAACTCCATCCGCTGATTCTCTTTATAATTTTTAAGGTTTTCACTCTCTAACTTTAGCTCGTGCTGCTGTTGGTTATTAAAAATACTAAAATTTACCTCTTCCAGTTCCTCCTCGGGCAGCTCCTGATTTTCAGCAGGCGGCTTAGGTGGAGTAATCGGATTTTTTTCCAGGCTAAAATATAGAGAAAAAATGATAATAATAAAAATAAAGAGCGCTAAAAAAATACTCTTTCTATCCACGATTTTTTAGCCCTCCTTCTCTAAGCAGTAAATCTGCTGTTTTTTTCACTGCACCTCCACCACCAAGTTTGTGGCGTACCGTCTGCAGTTCCTTTTTTATTTTTTTTAATTCTTCTTTATTATTCAACCAGTTCAACGAAAGATCAGCAATTTTTTCTGCTTCAAAATCATTCTGCAACAGCTCCGGCACTACTTCTTCTCCAGCAATAATATTGGGCAGTCCGACAAATTGAACCTTAAACAGATATTTAGCAAGCAGATAAGTAGTTAGAGCTGCCTGATAACAGATTATCTGAGGTGTATCTAATATAGAAGCCTCCAGAGTTGTGGTTCCCGAAGCCGAAATTATAAATTCTGAAATCTGCATCAATTGATAATTGTTTTTTTGAATAATCTTTAGCTCAAGATCAAATTTATTAATAAAAGAATTTAAATACTCAAGTTCAATCCCGTCTGCAGCAGAAAGCAGAAATTCAAGCTCCGGCTTTTTAGCTTTTATTTTCCGGACTGCTTTTAACATTTCCGGCAGCAGAGATTCAATTTCTCCTCGACGGCTGCCAGGAAAAAGAGTGATTATCGGTTTTTGATGATTAATTTTTAAATCCTTTTTAATTTCAGCCTCTGTTTTTTCCACTTCTACAATATCAACCAGGGGATGACCGACAAAAGTGACTTCTGCTCCTGCCTGTTGATAAACATCTCTCTCCATTGGGAAAACAGCTGCAATATGAGTACCATAAGAAGCCATCTTGCTGGCTCGCCGCTTATTATAAACCCAGGCAGATGGCGGGAAATAATTGACTGCCTTAATCCCTTCCTGACTGCAGGCTTTAGCTAGCTTCATGTTAAAAGCTGAATAATCGACCAGAAAAACAAGATCTGGTTTTCGCTCTCTGAGCAGCTTTTTCATTTGTCTGAGATGCTTAAAATGAGTTGTTAGATTTTTTAAGGCCTCTATATAGCCAATAGTACTAATTTTAGTAGGGTCAATTAAAATCTCCGCTCCTATTTCTCGAAGCGCAGTTGAACCCATACCAAAAATTTGAACACTATCATTTACTTCTTTTACTTTTTTTAGGACTGCAGCAGCGTGCATATCTCCCGATATCTCGCCTGCAGAAACCATTATTTTTGCCAAGGTAGAATTAACTCCCCTTCTTTATATTCCGCGGCAGCAATTACAATTCCGCTGGCAGCTGCTCTGCGGCAAAATTCCTCTTTATTTAAAACAAAAGTTTTTTCTGCTTCGATAATTAAAGCAGCTGCCTCAGCTGCAATTAAATTATCCAGCGTCTTTAAACCAACTGTTGGTAGGTCAAAGCGAAGATCCTGACTTTTTTTACTGCATTTAGCCATAACCACTCCCGGGCCACCAAATTTTGCCGCCCGTTTTATGGCCTCATCTGTTCCTTCAATTGCCTCGAGAGCCATTACAGCTCCATCTTTAATTAAAGCTGTCTGGCCGATATCAAAACGACCGAGATTAAAGGCGGTCTCAAAAGCAAAAATTAGGTCTTTTTTTAAATCAGCTTCCACTTGACCGGCCAGAACTCCTGCTTCTGCCAGCTGATCTTCTAAAAGATAAGTCTGAGGTAAAATCTTAACCCCCGAATTTATAAATTCCAGTGCCAGAGCTCTTAAAATTGTGTCATCATTTAAATCAGGCAGCTGTGCCAAAAGCTGCTTAAGCTTCTGATCAGGATTAAAATCAGCAAAAAGATGTGTTTTCTTAATCTTGCCCAGCCAGATAGCCTCTTCAATTTTTTCTTTCTCTAAAAGCTGCAAAATTTCCTCCAGTCGGGTTAAATTAACCGTATATTCTGCACAGTCTAAATCAGAGAATTCAGCTGTGATTTCTTCGGCTATTTTTATAACAATAAAATTTTCTCCGGCAGCCTGAGCCTTCTCAGCCCAGAGCCGCGGCAGATCACCCCAACCTGCAATCAGAGCTTTTTTAGTCATCGATGACACCTACCGGCAGATTCCGCGGCTTGCATTACGCAAAAAGCGCAGAAAATGCTCAATTTCCTCACTGGCATCCAGCTCCTGATCCATTTTTTCAATTGCTTCATCAATATTTAGCTTGGAACGATAAAGAGTTTTATAAGCTCTTTTAATCTCTCCTCGCATATCAGGACTGACCCCATTGCGTCTTAACCCAATAACATTAATCCCATTGACTCCTGCTGGATGTCCGTCAACTAAAATGTAGGGTGGAACATCCTTTACTACTTTAGAGTGAGCACCAACCATACTCATCTTTCCGATACGTACAAACTGATGCACACCAACCATACCAGCAATTACAGCATGGTCTTCAATTACTACATGGCCGGCCAGATTGGTAGCATTAGACATTACAATATTGCTGCCCAACTGACAGTCATGTGCTACATGACAGTAAGCCATTAGTAAGTTATCATTTCCAATTCTTGTCTCCCCGCCGCCATCAGCGGTCCCCCGGTGAATAGTAACATTTTCTCTAATGGTATTGTTATCTCCAATAAAAAGATAACTTTTTTCTCCATCAAATTTTAAATCCTGGGGCTCAAAGCCTATAGAAGCCCCATGGAATATTTCATTATTTTTACCAATTTGTGTCCAGCCCTTAACCACGACGTGAGGTCCAATCACAGTTCCCTCACCGATTTCGACATTTTCGCCAATAATAGCATAGGGGCCAATTTCAACATTTTTCCCAATTTTGGCTCCAGGAGCAACAATTGCTGTCTCATGAATATTGCTCATGTGAAGCACTTTTCCTTTTTTTTCAGCTGCCAAGACTATCATTCCCCTTCCAGAATTTTATCTCTATTTCTCCTCAAAAGTAAACATCATTTCTGCTTCTGCAGCAAGATTATCGCCCACATAAGCCTCTCCTCGAACCTTAGATACTCTTTTGCGCAATCTCACTATTTCTACCTTGATTCTTAATTGATCTCCAGGCTTAACAGGTGTTCTAAACTTAGCCTTATCAATACTCGTAAAAATAGGAAGCTTATCTTCCATATCTTCAAAACTATAATAAATTAAAATTCCTGCTACCTGAGCCATCGCCTCGACTATCAACACTCCGGGCATTATTGGGTGATCAGGATAGTGTCCCAGGAAAAACTCTTCATTAATTGTTACATTTTTAATCCCAACAATAGATTCCTTTTTATGCACTTCTTCGATTCTATCTACTAATAACAAAGGATAGCGATGGGGTAAAATTGACCTGATTACACCAATATCAATAATTTCATTTATCTCACTCAAATTAATTTTCCTCCTCAAGCATTTTTTCTCTAATCTTCTCCGCCAGCCTGACATGAAGTCTGTGACCTGATTTTACGGCTATTATATGGCCCATAATTCTGCCATTTAAAAACATATCTCCAATAACATCGAGAATTTTATGTCTTACGAACTCATTTTCAAATCTGAGTGGATTTACTGTTTGCTTCTCTTCTATTAAAACAGCATTTTGCAAACTTCCTCCCAGCGCCAGCCCCTGTTCATGCAGCTTTTCCACTTCGGCAGCAAAGCCAAAAGTTCTGGCTCTGGCGATTTCTTCTCCAAAACTAATTTTATCAGTATCGAATTCAAAATAACTACTTCCAATTACTGGATGCTGATAATCCAGAGTATAGGAAACCTTAAAACCTTCATAAGGGAGAATGGTGATATAAGATTCTTCCTCACGAGCATAAATCGGAGACTCAACTTTAAAAATCTTTCTCTGTTCCTGCTGATCTTTCAGTCCAGCCGCCAGAATCTGCTGGTAATAAGGATAGGCACTTCCATCAATAACTGGAACCTCGGGGCCGGAAACTTCGATTTTTAAATTGTCAATTCCACTGCCCCAGATTGCCGCCATTAAATGTTCAATTGTACTAACTTTAGCTTCTTTAATTTCTCTACTACCAATTGTAGTATTTCTTACCAGATTAACTACCGCCCCCGGCTCTGCCTTCAATTTTAATTGATAATCTAAATCAGAACGAAAAAAAACTATTCCCGTATTAACCGGAGCTGGTTTTAATTTAATTTCAGCATCTTTGCCCGAATGCAGGGCAATCCCTTTAATTTCAATCTCTTCATTTAGTGTCTTTTGTTGTCCTTTTTCTATATACAAAACTGTCATCCTTTCATTAAAAGCCTTTCAATAGTTTATTATATATTTATTGACTTTATAATTCAAGGATTATTTATTTTCCAGTTCCTCCAGTTTCTTTTCCAATTTCTTTATTTTATCTATATATTTAGGCAGGCGACGTAAATAAGCCTGTTCCTTAAGAGCTTCTCTGTGTGATTGGGCCGGGGCACCAGAAATAAAATCGCCTTTATTGGTAGGAGAAGTAACCATTGCTCTGGCAGCTGCTGTTGTATTATCTGCCAGTTTGATATGGCCAACAACTCCCGACTGTCCTCCCAGAGTTACCCGCCGACCCAACTTTGTACTTCCAGCTACACCGGTATGAGCTACCAGCAGAGATTCTTCACCTACTTCAACATTATGACCAATCTGAATTAGATTATCCAGCTTACTACCTTTTCTAATAATTGTCGGTCCACTTGCTCCTCTATCAATAGTAACATTAGCACCAATCTCCACCTCAGACTCAATAATCACATTACCCTGCTGGGGAATCTTATGGTGTCCACTTTCGTCTGTAGCAAAACCAAAACCATCAGAACCAATTACAGCACCGGATTGAATTATAACTTCATCCTCAATTATTGTTCCTCTTTCGATAATCACTCCTGGATGCAAAAGACAGTTGCTGCCAATTTTGACATCCGGTCCTATAATCACTCCTGGTGCAAGAATAGTATTCTCAGCAATCTCTACATTCTCTGCAATTACCACGCCGGGATGAATAGAAAGATTTTCTGACAGTTTAACCGAATCATCGATCACTGCTTTCTCGGAAATTTCTCCACTGGCATATGGTCTTGGTGTCAGCAGATCAGCAATCTGAGCATAAACTCTTCTGGGATTATCTGTCAGCAAAAATGTTTTCTCAGCTTTTATTTCTAAATCAAGCTCTTCGCAAATCTGATAACTGCTGACAATTACCGCAGCCTCTGATTTTAAAGCCTGAATTAAATATTCTTTTTGATCAGCAAAGGTAACAGAATTAGCTAAACTTTCTTCTATCCCCCTTGCATTATCAACCTCTAACTTTTTATTTCCCTTAATTTCTGAATCTGTAATCACTGCTAATTCTTCAACTTGATAACTATTTTTCTTGGCTGCTGTCAATTTTATATTATCCCCCTTAAGATTAACAATAATTTATTTATATTTGTTATCTATTTTATCAGCAAGTTCCTGGCTGATATCTTTTCCTCCCTTATAGATTGCTTGATCAATCAAAACACTGCTGTAACTTTTCTCCAGTGCCAGTTCCTCTGCTTCAACTCTTAAAATATCCATTATTTTATTTTCTGCCTGTTTTAGCGAAATCTGATTTTTTTCTGGGTCAGCTGCAATCTGATCTCTAATCTGACTTAAAAAAGAGCTGGCCGAAATCACTGCTTCTAAATTAACAACTGCTGTTTGCTCCTGTTTCTCTAAAAACAGCGGCAGCATCAATGCCAGAACAAGTATAAATATTGCAATAGCCTTACGATAATAGTGCATCAAAAATCCCCCGTTTTAATAGTACTGTTTTTTGCTTTTTTCAATAAAACTATCCAATTCTGCAGCTTTTTCCTCTCTGGCTGCTGCTAAATCTGATTTTATTTCTGTTCTAGCTGCTGCCAGTTCAGATTCGATTTTCTGTCTTTGTTCTGAAATGATCTCCTGATGTTGACTGCGAATCTGCTTTCTGTAATCAGAATACTGCTGATTAAATTCCATAATCAGATTACTGGTTTGATTAGAAATATCATTATTTAACTTAGAGTTTTTCTCCGCAATCAGAGCCTGCTGTTCTGAGCGCAGCTGCTTAAGCTGTTCCTGATATTTTTCTTTCTCACTTTCAGTTCGAGCCACAAATTCAATTTTAAGCTGAAGATTTATCATTTTTAAATAATTATCTCTTATTTTTTTCTGATTAAAATCAGAATATTTGTTTCGAACCTCCTGCCTGAGCTGCTGCAGTTTTTGCGAAAGTTCATCTTCAAGCTGCTGGCGTTTTTCCTGAAGTAAATTTTTTTCTCTTTCTGCCAGTTTTCTGCGTTCTGCCTCCAGAGTCAGCATCCTTTCTTCCCGCAGACCATTCATCTTTTCTAAATAATTAGCGCTGATAACTGCCAGCATACTATTTTTACTCTGCTCCATCAATTCGAAACTTCTTTCTCTTAAACCTGCTTCAAAAGCCAGTTTTTCCTGTTTAAGTAAGTCTTTATCTGTCAGTATTTGAGCAGCAAAGCCATTCTCTAAAAATACCGGCTCTTTCTGCTGCAGTCTGTAAACAGGATAATCCTCTCTCCGTTGAGGAGTAAAAACATAAATAAGGAGAAAGGCAAAAATAAGAGCCAATAAAATTGCAGTTAAAAATTTTATGGAGATAAAATGATAGTCATATTTATCCATTTTGACCTTTCCCCTTTCTATTTAAGTATTAATTTGCTGACATAACCCAAAATACAACTAATTACCATTCTTCCTTTAATTTTTCTAAAACATCATCTGTCAGATCATAGCCGCCATATAAAACCTGCTCATCTTCTAGAACAAATTTAACTTTTTTTTCCGCAGCAGTTTCTTTAATTACCTTTTCCACCTCTCGGGTAACAGAATCAAGGAGATCAGCCTCTAAATTCTGCAATTGATTCTGATATTTAGCCAGCATTTCTTTCTGTTCAACCCCGGAAAGATCTTCAGACTCATTTTCAAGCTGCTGTTGATATTCAGCTGCTTTCTGGTTTAGAGTTGACTCTGCTGCGGCACGAGCAGGATGCTCCTCAAAAACTCGCTCCAGATTTACGTAGGCTACTTTATCAACTGTTTTATCTTCTGTCAATATTCCAAGCAGAAGCACCGCAGCCAGGATAGCCGCTAGTAAAAGCACCACTGCTAATTGAAACTTGCGATCATCACTCAAATTCATTTTTTTATTCCTCCAGGCGGTATTAAATTATCTCTAATTAAGTTAAATCATTATTCCTTAGTTTATAAAACTTAACTAGTTTATAAAACTTAATTTCTCTTATCTAGCTATTTTAAAATGTATTACCGATACTGAAGTGCAGCTGACCATCCTGATCTTCATCCCAGCCGTAATCTAAACGCAGCTGTCCAACAGGAGTATTCACCCTGACTCCAAGTCCATAACCATAATATAGATCATTTAGTGAGATACTATCTCTGTCTTCCCAGACATTACCGGCATCTGTAAAGATAACTCCTGTAAAGCTTTCATTTAAAGGAATTCGATATTCGATATTAAATAAGAGCAAATTATTATTGGCTTTATCTTCATAATCAAAATCACTTCTTTCATAACCTCGCAGACTGTCTGAGCCGCCTAGATCATATTCTTCTCCCTCAAGTGGTGTAGTGGCCTCACTTAAACCGAGTTTCATTCTTACAGCCAGCGCGTGATTTTTAAAGCCGTGGAAATACCGGCGGCTGTCCCAGTTGAATTTAGTAAATTTCATTTCTCCACCAACAATACCACCTGCATGCTCAATCTCAAAATCATTGATCGAACCAGAGGTCGGGTGGAACCTGTTATTAGTAGAATCTCTTCTAAAACCAAGGGTTAAAGAACGAAGACTATTATCATAAATTATCCCACTGTCATCGCTCCAGTATTCTTTTGTATCCTGAACTCTGTATCGCAGTGAAGTTCTCCAGTCATTAGGAAGTGGATGACCAAAAGTTATACTTCCACCCCTGCTTTCCCGCTTATAATCATCACCATCAGAGTTTGTTCTCTCGGTTTCACGGTCATAGACACTAAAACCAAAGGAAAAATCGCTCTGCCAGAGATAGGGTTCATAAAAGTTTAAAGAATAGGTGGTTGTATCACCAAACTGCCATTTGGCACTTATATTCTGGCCATTTCCAAAAAGATTTTTCTCACTAACATCAACAAAACCAAGCCAGCCATCTGTGGAGCTGTACCCTCCACCAAAATTGAGTCTTCCAGTCTGGCCTTCCTCAAGGTTAATCACCAGTTTTGCCAGATTTTCTTCGCTTTCTACTCGCTGCAGTTCCGGATTTATATTTTCAAAAAACTCAAGCCGATGCAGATTCTGATAGCCCCGCTGGATTTTCTTAATATTAATAACATCTCCAGCTTCTATCGGCATTTCTCTCAAAATAACATCATTTTTGGTTTTAGTGTTGCCGCTAATCTCTATAGAATCAAGATAGCCAGGACTAATCTCAACAGTTAAAATTCCTTCCTCTGAGATATTCACATCTTTATAACGAGCCAGGATATAACCATCATCCTGCATCTTTTCCTGAAAAGCTTTTAGATTTTCATTCATCTTTTTAACATTTAAAACCGTCTCTAACTTTAGATCAAGAGCTTCCTTAATTTCTGCCTCAGAATACAAATCTCCATTGCCGGAAATATTAATCTCCCTGAGCACCGGGTTTTCTACAACTTCGAAAATTACATTCAATCCACCTTCAAAGTTTTCAAAAACAATATTTACATCAGAAAAATATCCCAGTTCAAATACAGCCTGCATATCTGAACGCAGTGCCTCCTGATCTGTCTGATCTCCAACTTCAGTTTTCACTGCATTTAAAATTTCAAAATCACTAACATAATCATTACCTTCGACTGTAATTTTAGTAATCTCATCAATTGGAATATTTTGAGCTGCGGTCGGAACAGCAATTGCAAATATCACTGCAAAAATAAGAACTGCTGTCAATAAACTATTTCTCATTACTCTGCCTCCTAAAATTCGATTTCTGTTTCTATACTGATCTGATATTCATTATCACCAAAATAAGTACCCTTTAAAACTGTGGGGTCAGTTAATTTATATTGAAAGGATATTTCACCTCTACGACCTTCCTCGTTAAAAAATGAAGCATATTCTAAGTAAAGTTTATCTGTAATATTTTTACCCAGATAAATTGCAAATTCTCTTTCTAAACCATACTGAAAAGCATCAATTTCTGCCCGGTCAAGAGAAAAGATTGTCTCAAAATCTGATTCCAGATCAGAAATTACCCCTCGCTGCAGAAATGAATTTACAACGCGCATTAATTCCTGCCAGATAATATTTTGAATTCCTATATCTTCTCCACCGATTATGGCAGAACCCAGAGCTCCCCGGGTAGACAATAAATTCAGGATTTCTTCTTCTGTTAGATCAGAATCAGAGCTGAGAGAAATCCGCATATTATTTGCCGGGCCATTTAAGTTTATGTTAATTTCATGACCACCAGCATAGGTAATAGCATTAACACTCAGACTCGGAATATCATTTTCATCAACCGGTGTAAAAACCGCTTCGGCATTTTCCAGTTTAAAACGGGAATTATAATAAGTAAAATTCCCTTCTTCACTGCGCAGCCGACCTTCCATTGCCAGTGATTCTTCCAGACTGCTGTCAAACTGAAGATTGAGGCTCCCACTTTGGACCATAACTTCCATGTTTTCATTTTCAACAGTTACATTTTCCCCCGGTCTGATGTCGATATTAATTTTCGGAACAAAAGCTCCCGGTTCCGACTCACTGGCCGGCCACTTGAAGGGAATTCCTATCTTAAAATCATAAGCCAGTAGATCTCCTGTAAGCACAGGATTAAATAAGGGTCCCTTAAAAATAAGTTCAGCATCAAAATCCCCTGCCAGCGAACCATATTCAAAATACAGCTTTTGACCACTGAAATTTAAGTTCCAGGCATTCTCCTGTTCAAGCAGATTTAGATCTCCACTAACACTGAAGTTTCCTTCTGCAAAACTTCCATTTAGACTTTCAATCACGGCACTACCATCTCTAAGATTTATTTTTGCACTCAGATCCTCAATAGGATCTGTGAGGCCAAGATTAAGTCTTTCAGCCACAAGATCAAGGTTACCACTCAAAGCTGGCGATTCCAGACTCCCTTCGGCCCTAAAAGAACCATTAATTCTACCGGAAGCAGAGTAATCCTCTCCCAGAAAAGAAATCAAAAATCCAAGTGGCAGTGATTCCAGATTGGTACTCAAATTTAATTGATGGTCAATCATAGAATAACTTCCGTCAAGTTTAAGGCTGCCTCCACTTTTATAATTAATACTTTCCGAAACCGAAAATCTGCGATTACTCTCAAGCAAAATTTCTCCTTCGACTACTTCTACAGGATTATTATTAACAGTTAATTCCCGCAGATTATGACTGACTCTTACAACTGGAGATTTAAGGCTCCCCTCAACCGAACCACTAAAATCAACCAGACTTTTTAAATTTAAATTAAAATCATACTGTCTGGAGTTAAAATCAACTTCTACATCTGACCCTTTAAACTCAAGGGCAAAATCATCATCAACAGTCCCGGCTAAACTTAAATTACCCTGACCTGACTCCGAATTAGCCCTGAGATCAAGTTGAGCCTGATAATCAAGACCAGTAGATTTAAAATCTATGTTTCCTTTAAAAATCAGATCAGATGCCAGAGGGTAAAAATCAACAAACTTAAGGGTTAACTCTCTGGCCGGGATTTCCAGCAGTTCAATTTTTAAGTCACTTTTCGGCTGACTATTTATATCCAATATCTGACCATTTATATTATATCTGCCAGAACCAGCAGTGAAATTGAATTGGTCAACTAATACTTTATTTTCACCTATTCTGTAAGTTAAAGAATTATCTCCAAGCTCCAGATTAAAATTTGCAAAACTTAAGTTTTCAGAATCAAGTTCAAAATTAAATACTGCTTTATCCATTTCACCGCGCAACTTCCCTTTTAAGGAAAGGCTGCCCTCAACTTTTCCGGCAGCAAACTGATAATTACTCAGATAATTTGCTGGTTCAAAGCCACTGATATTTAAATTAATGTCAAAACCTTCTTTAAAGTTAAAACTACCTCCTGCACTCAGCTGCAGATTTTGCTGCTCTGCAGTTAATGTTTTCACTACAAAATCACCATTTGTCCTGATAATTTCTGCCTGAAGTTTGGAAAATTCAATTTCCTGACCGTCTAATTGCAAAATACTGCTGGCAGCTGCCAGTTGTAAATTCAAATCATAATCTGTCAACCTGCCGCTGAGTGCTGCCTGCAGCTGAATCTCTCCACTTAAAGGTATATTTTGAGAACTGAAATCCGCTATATCCTGAAAATATAGATTTTGACTGTTCAACTGCAGGTCAAGCTCTGCCTCCTCAAGCTGGGAAAGATGTCTCAGCTCACCAGAAGCAGAAATAGCTGCCTGTGCAATTTTTGCCTGAAAGTCATTAATCTGCAGGTTATCATTTTCATAAATTGCAGATAAACTTAAATCATCAAGCAAATAATCTTCATATTTTAATTCTGCCATTTTGAGTCGAATATTGACCGTAGGACTGGCAAAAGAGTTGGTAATTGAACCTTCCAGAAAATCCAGATCAGTATTTAGCCCGGATAAGACAGTTAAGTCTTCTGCTAAAAATTCATTCAGCAGCTCAGGTTCCAGATTTCGAGCGGCATAACGCAGCTGCATTGTTTGCGAATCTAAATCTAGCTCCCCCATTAAGTCCAGGCGACCATAATCAGAAATCAGTTTTAAAGAATTAAGAAATAACCTGTTATCTGTATACCAGAAAGAACTGTCAATTTTAAAATCGGCCCCATAAGCCGCTGACTTGAAAGCTAAACTTAAATCTCCATTTGTTGACAGCTCATCAATGCCATTATAAATACCGGCTGTATTAATTTTAAAGTCTAAATGTCTGTCTTTTATTTTATCAATTTGATTGAGATAATTGCCATCTCTCAGATAATCTATCTGATTAAGCCCGGACATAATATCTTCAGTCAAAATAAAATTTTCTGCTTCAGCACTTAAAAGATAATTTTTCTCTGCAAGATTATAACTACCTCTTAAATCAAGCTGGTTTTGATCATTCAATAAAAATTTTGCCCGGTTTATAAACAGTTCTTTTTGATCAAGTATTGCTGATAACTCGATCTGTTTTAAATCTAAATAATCACCCCGGAGCTCAGAAGCCGAAATTTCTGCCGCAGCCGACTGAATCTGATTTTCTTTAGCAGTCAGCTGAAAGTCAAAATTAAGCCTGGCTGTCTCTAGATAAGGGATTAAAAATTTATAATTATAGTTAAAGTCTTTTCCTCTGAGCTTGAGTTTGTAATCTTTGTTCTGATTCCACTTAAAACTTAAATCCAGAGGATTTTGATCCCAGAAGATCTTATTTTTAATCACTGCCAGGCTCAATTCGGGCCCGGAAATTTTAATATTCAAAGCAGGAGCACTTAAACTAATACTCTCCTTCTGCTCAGATTGGCTGCTGTAGCTGCTCTGAAGTTCCAGATTTTTAAGATCGAGCTGACTCTGATAATTTTGCAGCCCATAATCTTTAAAGTTAAGTTCTCCTCTAACTGAACTTAAACCACTAAGAGTTTTCAAATCAATCTCCAAACCCTGATAATCAATACTAGATAATGGCAGGTTCTCCACCACCTCTGGCAGCTTTAAATCCTGAGCATTAAAATAAATACTAGCAGCTGAACTTTCTCTAACAAACTGCAGATCAACTTTGCTTAAATTAATATCATTTAAGCTCTGGCCACTGCTCAGTTTAAGCTGTCTGAGATCTAAGGCTGTAGAGACATTTAAATCATAAACATCACCTGCTTTAGCTGCCAGACCAAGCTGCAGATCATTTAATTTTAAATCTAAAGTTTCAGTATTCAGACTCAAACTGGAATCTCTGATATTAACTCTTAAATCTTCCAGAAAATCAGGTAGATTTAAGCCTCTTAAAAAATCATCCTGATTCAAAACAGCTCTAAAATTTTGAGTCCCGGATGAGTTTTGGTTTAAATTCAAAAATTCGCTTTGAACTTCAATTTCTGCTCCCAGAAGTTCAATAAATTCAACCTGGATTATTTCATCCTCTCGAAAATTAAGGCTATAATCAAGATTTAACGCATCAGCCTTAAAAGAACTACCACTTTCAGAAGTAAATTCAAATTTATTAAGGCGAATTCGATTTAGAGGCCATAAAGAGACAGAGCTGAAAGAAATTTCTCCCTTAAACCTTTCTTCCAGAAAAGCAATAATATCATCTTTAAAATATTGGGGTAAACCGCTCAACAGACTCAAAAAATAAGCTGAGATAAGCAGTAAAATCAAAACCCCCAAAAGATATTTTATTTGCTTATCCATTTAAAAACCTCCATCGAAAGCTTCGGATAAATAGAGTTAATATTGCTTTTCCTCTCTATTATTTCCTGCTGCTTGAGCCTCCTCACGACTGGAAGGGTCTAAGATCTCAAGATCAAGATTTAAACTACCCTCAAGTACATAATCGGTCGAATAACGTTCTTTTATCTCTTCATCTATATTGTCTAATTGATCAACTTCTCCAGCATTTTTTTCAGCTGCCTGGACAGCTGTTTCTCCTTCGGCTCCACTATCCTTTTTTTGCCCGGGAGCAACTTCGCTGCTTTCCTGATAAACAGGAGCAGCATAGGAAGGATACAGCTGTAAAATAACATCATTATTGTCCGGAGAGTCCAGATATGAATTTAGCATGGACTCAAAACTTTTATGGCCAGAAACTTCTGCTTCATTCAGGCCACCACTGCTCTGCATTTGCGTTGTATCTTCAGGTCGCATTGCCTCACCAGTATAACCTCCATCAATAAAGAGGGTTGCAATTCCAGGCTCTACATCTTCGGGCACCTTAATTGTCAAATTCTTCTTTTCTGTCCCATTGCGGTAACGGTGTAGAGTCACCTCTACTTCAATTTCATCACCAGGATATATTTTATCATTTAAGACTTTCGCTTCCTGAATCAAAGCCACACTGTCACTCTGATTGAAGTTCAATTCCAGTCTGATATCAATTAAATTAATCTCCTCAAAAGGATTTGTCAAAATCAGATCTAAAAGCTGAGAAAAATCATAGAGGGCCATACTGCCAATATCATTTTGGCTGTAATACATATTACTAGATTCTATCTGCAGCTGCGGCAGTCCCCGTCCCATAATTTTTACTCTGGATTCTGCCGAACCAGGTCCTATTCTATCCAGAGCAGAGTCAACAGCCTGTAGAGCAGCACTGTTTGCCAGGGAGGAGAAAAAATATTCGTCATTTATAATCTGCAGACTAACTTCTTTTTTCAGCTTGCCATTTTCGGAAATCGAAATATAAAGCGGGGTGATTTTGGGATAAGTATCTATTCTGCCGGCAATTCCTGCCCCTCTGTCCTGAGTTACAGAACCCAGGAGCCGTTTATAGGGAGAACCAAGTTTAAAAGGTTGCTCTGTACTTGGAATCACAGCATTAATATGAGCTCTGCTCAAAAGATAATTAACATCACCTTTATTGGTAAATGGATGACCAAAAGCCAAAAAACGTCCCTGATCTACATAGGTTAGAGTTCCGATTGAGGCAACACTAATATCACCTCTAACCAGCTGGACTGCAACTGCTTCCCCGGGCTCAGGTCTTTTATTGCTTTTATCTGTTTCTTCAATTCCTGAGCCTGGAATTACATCCAGATCCAGTTCCGCCAGATTATTTTCCAGTCTCTTTAGTGCTCTTCCTCTGATACCGCTGACCATCACTGGAGTTTCTGATCTGATAATATTTTCATCCGGATCCAATTCTTCCAGATCAAATTCAAGATCACTCATATCTCCATCTGTTTTTTCAACCTTATCATTTTCCAGAAGTTTTAACATCCGCTCGATTGGGGTAACCAATCCATAACGATGATCACTATTATTCCAACCATAACCGATTGCTCCAATTAGTCTTCCCTCAAGATAAATAGGACTGCCGCTCATCCCGGCAGCAATACCACCATATTCATCCACTTTATCCCCAGTCAGTTTAATCAGGATAAGATCCTCGTCTAAACTGCGGTTATCCAGTACATCAACAATTTCAATATCAAACTTTTCTATCTTATTACCAGAAAAAACAGTCTTTCCATAACCTGTCATTCCTGCTTCCACTTCATCTAAAGGCATTATATTTTCTGCTGCAAGCACTGGGGTATTGATCAGGATTAAAAATATTAAAATAGATAATAAAATTTTAGCTGTCTTACTTTTCAATTTAAATCACTCTCCAGTTACTTTTACGATAATATGCCCTGTTCTCCTGTACTTAAAACATTTGATATTTTGTCCAGTTCATTTAAAGCCTGACCGGTTCCTTCAGCAACACAGACCAGCGGATCATCAGTAACAAAGGCCCCAACTTCTGTCTGCCGACTGATAAACTTATCCAGCCCCTCAAGTAGAGAGCCACCACCTGTTAAAATAATACCTTTTTCTACTATATCAGCTGATAATTCGGGGGGAGTTTTTTCTAAAACCCGCCTGGCCGCCTGAGCAATATTATCAAGCAGTTCTTTAAATGCTTTATTTGTTTCCTCAGCTGTTAATTCAATATGTCTCGGCAGACCGGACATCAAATCTCTTCCTTTTACCTCATACTTAGCAGAATAATTGGGATCTGCACTCCCAATATTGATTTTGATCTCTTCGGCAGTCGATTCGCCAATAACTAAGTTATAATTTTCTCGAATATAGCGCACCAGAGCCTCATCAAATTTATCGCCACCGACTCTAATCGACTCTCCAACTACAATTCCTCCCAGAGAAAGAACTGCTATTTCTGTTGTTCCACCGCCAATATCAATTACCATATTACCTTCTGCTTTTTCAATTCTAAGTCCGGCTCCAATTGCGGCTGCTACAGGCTCCTCGATCAAAAATGCTTTGCGGGCACCTACCTGAACTGCCGCCTCCAGAACAGCTCGACTTTCGACTCCAGTAACACCAACCGGAATACAGACCATAATTAATGGTTTGATAAACCTGCTTTTTACTCCGACTTTTTTCAAAAAACTTTTAAGCATCATTTCTGCTACCTCAAAATTTGCAATTACACCATCTTTTAACGGCCTGACAACATCTATATTAGCTGGTGTTCTACCAAGCATTCTCCTGGCTTCCTCACCAACTGCAATCACTTTATTTGATTTTGAGTCTATAGCTACAAAAGAAGGTTCCTGCAAAACAATTCCCTTATCACTTTCGTAAATAATAACTGTAGCTGTACCTAAATCAATCGCGATTTTCTTGCTAAATTTATTCAAAAGATTCAATAGCATACTCCTTCCTGTTATTAACTCTATTTAAACCCTACAAACACTCGACTTCCAGTATCTTATAAACAAATTACCACTATAATATGATTTCTCTAAAAAAGAAGTAATTCCTGCAGTCTTCAGCTTACACCTCATTATAGACTATTAATCTTAAAATAAAATTAAAAACTGTTATTTTTTCGCTGACTGCTTTATTCGTGTGTTTCCCCTGCATTTACTACAGCATATTTAGTTAAAAGTGGACCAAATACTTCAGTCATAGCAGCTGTAAGTAATAAAGTGTTGAAAATCACAAGGCCAATTTCAGGAGCCTGAACATACTGTCTCTGGATAGAATAAGCCAGAGCAATTGCTACCCCACTCTGAGGCAAAAGTCCCAGACCAATATATTTTTTTACCGCTTCTGGAGCTCCAGAAATACTGGCGGCCAGAGTTGACCCCCCCACCTTACCGACGATACGCGCAATTAAATAAGTAAAGGCTATCAGCAGAAAACTAAGGGAACCCATCTCCGAAAATCTGATTTCAGTACCAGCCACTATAAAAAACATGGCATAAAGAGGAATTGTCATGGTATCAATTTCTTCAGAAATCTGCAGGTTCATCTTGGCAAAATTTCTAACTCCAAAACCAACCGCAAGATTGGCAATCAATGGGGAAAAGCCAAAGAAAATTGAAATTGAAGAACTCAAAGTAATTGTTGTTACAACTGTTAATATCTTTCTGGTTTTTTCATTAAAAATAGTTAATAGATGCTGAGCTGCATAACCAAATGCCAGACCAACAATAATAGCACCAAAGATCTCAACTAAAGGAAAAATTATCACTTCAACTAAATTAATGGCTCCCTCCCCCTGATAATGGGCATAAGCTATCGGATTGATCAGCGAAAAGATTATTAAAGCAAAAGCATCATCCAGGCCAACGACAGCCATAATAGTCGAAGTCAGCGGTCCTTCCGCATTGTACTCTTTTAGAACCATTACAGTAGCAGCCGGCGCAGTAGCAGAAGCAACAGCACCAAATAAAAGTGCTTCATAAAGTGGTGATCCGGTTAAATAAATAGCCGCAGTAACCACTATAAAGGCCGAAATGGATTCTGCTAAAGCTATAGAAATTATACTTTTACCAAGCCGTTTAATTGTTTTAAATGACAGTTCACTACCAATAGTAAAAGCAATAAAAGCCAGAGCTATATTGGTAATATAACCAAGGTTGGCGAGAATAAAAGTATACATGTTATACATTTCCTGATTTATCATCGGAAAAAGTGATATAATATCAGGACTCAATAAAATCCCCAGAAAAACATAACCAACAACTATTGGTATTCTGTATTTTTTGGCCAGCAAAACTATCAAAAAAGCAAAAAGCAGAAAAACAGAAATCAAATAAAGTTCTTTATTGGCTATGTTTTCTAAAGCAAGCCATTCTTCAACTTCAATTGCAGAGAAAGATACTAGTTCATTCATAAATCACACCTCGTTTTTATTCTATTAACTTATAAAATTATAAAGTTATAAATAGAGAATAACAATTAATCATTCCTTTTATCTTCAGCCTCATCCAGTAAATAATGCAGCAAATTTGATCTCTCTATAAACCCCCGTAAAAACCCCTTGTCATTAATTACAAAAAGATGAGACTCTTTATTATTAAGCATAATATCAGCAATTTTTTTCATATCACTATTTTCTTTGACAGCATCCCGGTTGCGGGCCATATATTTTTCCACTTTTTCATCCTTGACGTATTTTAAATTTTCTACCGCTTCATTAACTTCATAAAAAAGTCGGCTGCTGTCTAAAAAACCAAAGCTCTCAGGAATTATGTTCTTTAAAATATTGTTGCTGTAGATAGTTCCCACAAAAAGATTTTGATGATCGACTACGGGCAGAACTGACTGCTCTGATCTATACATCAAAATAATCGCCTTCCGAATACTGTCATCAGGTGTAACTGAATTCATCGTCCGCACCATATATTCTTTTACATGACTCATTTTTTATCCCTCCAGCTTTTTAATTTCCAGTCTATCCAGACAGCAGTCATAATTTTTACGGTCATCTAAATAAATTTCTTTATTTTCGGCTATCCATAAAGCTGCTGCACCACCACGGCGATTGGCCTCCAGAAAATCAAAATTATCTGTCTGAAAAGCATAATCTAAATATCCTGTGTTATAGGCGTCACCTGCTCCCAACCAATTTATAATACAATAACCCTTTGGCGAAAGCTGATATACTGAACCATCCTTATCAAAAAGCAGGCGGTCACAGTGGAAAGGAATCATTACCCTTTTGGCTCCCATCTCCTGCATCTTTTTGCCGGCTTTTATATAATCTTCTTTATCATTCATTTCCAGATCCAGAATTGTTTTATGGTGCTTAAAATAAGGTGTAACTACCTCCGGCTCTGATTTTAAAGCCAATTTTAATGCTTCACCACTTGCCTGCAAAAATACATGTTTACCTTTGTTTTTGGCAATTTTTATTAGACGCTGATAAATATTAAAGTCCACACCTTCGGGTACTGAACCTGACATTAAAATACATTCACTTTCGGAGATAGACCTTTTAAAACGAACAATTAGTTCTTCAACTTCCTCTTTTTTGACTTTAAAAGTATAATCATTATACTGAGTATAAGTGGCTGGTTCGCGACCAATTATCTTAACATTATTTCTAATCTCACTCTCAGTATAAATATAATTACTGATAATATCATATTTCTGAACCATTTTTTCAAAAAACAGTCCCTGTTTACCACCCACAAAGCCAATATTCTGAACATCATTATATCCAAGTGCTTTAAAGTTTATGGCACTAATTAGACCTTTACCACCCGGATAAACTTTCAGGTCCTCATGATCATAAATAAACTGGTTTTTCATAACTTCGTTTTTTTCGACAAAATACTCACGGTCAATAGCCGGATTTAATGTTACTGTTGTAATCATTACTTTCACCACCTTATTTTTTTGAAGATCAAATTTGATTTTTAAAACAGAAAACCGCTGAAATATCAGCGGCAGGTTTTATTTACTCAGATACTTTACTTATAGAAGCTCCAACTTCTCGAAGCCTCTTTTCTATATTTTCATAGCCACGTTCCACATGGTAGATGTCTTTCACTTCTGTTTGACCCTCAGCTGCCAGTCCGGCCAGAATAAGTGCAGCTCCTGCCCTCAGATCTGTAGCCCTTACTTCGGCACCAGTCAGGCGGCCCGGTTTAATGAGAGCACTATGTCCATCAATCTTGATTTCTGCTCCCATTCTTTTCAGCTCATCTACATGCATAAAACGATTTTCCCAGACTGTTTCGATGATTAAACTTGTCTCATCAGCCTGAGTTAGCAGAGCCATCATCTGAGACTGCATATCTGTAGGAAAACCAGGATAAGGAAGAGTCTTAACATCAACAGCTTTTAATTTATTCCCTGCTTTAACTCTAACTCCAGCAATATCCTCTTCTACAGAGATACCCATCTCATGCATTTTAGCAATCAGTGGTTTTACATGTTCGGTCAGCACATTGCGCACAAAAACATCCCCACCGGTGATAGCAGATGCTATCATATATGTACCAGCTTCAATTCTATCAGGAATAATGCGGTGCTCAACTCCGTGCATCTCATCAACACCTTCGATCTTAATAATATCTGTACCTACACCTTTAATATTAGCCCCCATTACAGTTAAAAAGTTAGCTAAATCGACAATTTCTGGTTCCCGGGCAGCATTCTCGATCACTGTTTTTCCTTCCGCCCGACTGGCAGCAATCATTATATTAATAGTTGCTCCAACACTAGGATAATCCAGATAAATTTCAGCACCAGTAAGCTTATCAGCTTTAACATCTACAACCCCGTGATCCAGGTTAACCTCTGCTCCCAGCGCTCTAAATCCCTTTAAATGAAGGTCAATCGGACGATTCCCGATATTACAACCCCCGGGAAGTGTAGTTCTGGCGTGACCTGATCTGGCGAGCATTACTCCCAGTATATAATAGGAAGCACGCAGCTTTCGGGCCAGCTCATGATCGGCCTCTGTTTTAGAAACTGTGCTTGAGTCAATTTCGATCCGGTTTTGATCTCTTTTTACTTTTGCTCCCATATCTTCAATAATACTGCATAAATTTGTTACATCTCTAAGCTGTGGAATATCTTCTAAAACAACCTGAGAATCAGCAAGCAGTGATGCAGCAATAATCGGTAAAGCTGCATTTTTTGCTCCTCCAACTTTAATCTCTCCATTAAGTGGATTTAAACCTTCAATAATATACTTGTCCACCTCTAAAAGCCCCTTTCTAATAAAACACGCCTTTAAAGGCCGCATCAAATCTTATCATTTTTAAATGACAGTTATTTTTTCTGGCAGCCTATACAGCCTGTACCTGTTAATTTATCGAATATGCCGGCTTTTTTATAATTGATTTTTTCTTCCGGCGCTTTTTCCATCAATTCCTTCCAACAATCACTGCAGAGCAAAGAGCCTGCATTCTTTATAATATTATCAGATATACCCTTTTTTTGCAACTTTTCTTGCCGCTCCGGAATCTGTCCCAATTGCTGTTTTACTGCATCTTTTCCAGCAACTGCCAGAGCTACATTTCCCCGGAATTCAGGAGAGTTTTTTCTGTTAAATCTAACCCCTTCTTCCCGGGCCCATTTTATATAATCTGAGATATTTTTTTTATCTATATCTCCCCGAATAATTAGTTTATTTGCTTCTGCACTTTGAAGAGCATTTTTAATTTCAGGATATAATGCATCCTCCTTAAGCTGACTTTCTGATAAATATGCAATCACTCTCTCCTGATACTCCCCTAAAAATCTATTTTTCTCACCCTTTTTTATTTCAGTTGGACCAAAAGCCCCCTCACGAGCGGTTTTTTCTAATTTACTTTCATCATTTTTCTTCATAGAAATACCTCCCGCTTATATTTTACCACTTTCAGTTCCTGATGTACAGGTAGGCAGCTTTGTGATTGAATCTGTTTGTTTATGAATGTATATGTACACGCACCGTGCACCTGTCAGTTTATGTCGAATTTTATACTTGACAGCAGCTAAAGATAGTGATAAATTTAACTAAACAGTGTTTATTATAATTAACAAAGTTCATCAAACTGTATAATTCTTAAATAATTATAGTTGTTTGCTTTTCGAAAGGAGAAAAATATGAATGAAAATTTAAAAGCTGCCAAAACCAGATTGATTAAAGAAGCTATTGTCAAAGCGGCAAAAAAAATTATCGAAGAAGATGGCTTAGCCTCTCTGTCTATTCGAAATCTGGCTGAGCAGATTGGATATTCCCCTGCCGCTATTTATCAATATTATGACAGTAAAGCTCAAATTGTTAGTGCAGTAATTCGGGATGGTTATCATGAAATCATTAATTCTATTCAGAGCGAAAATTCGAACTTTCAATCTGCAGAAGAAGAAATCCGCCATAAATTGAAAATTTACATTAAAAATGCGCTCGAAAACAAAAACTACTATAGGGCTGTAATGATGAGTGAAGATAAAAATGTTCTCCAGTTTACCAAAGTTTTGAATAAACAAACACACTCAAATCAATCAGCAATCCAGTTCCTGGTTAATTTGATTGAAAAGGGCCAAAAACAGGATGAGTTTTTAAACAACAGTGCTGAAATTTTAGCAAAAAGCATCTGGACTGCAACCTTTGGCCTCATTATCAGAATGATTATAGAAAATATTGATGATCAGCAGAGGCAAAATGAATTAATAGAAAACCAGCTTCAGCTGATTTTTGATGGAATAAGAAAAAAATAAAGGAGGAAATATGAATATTTTTAAATTTGGATTCTGGCCATCTATTCTTGTTTTAGTTTTTTTATTAATAATTTTAGGTGCAGCCGCAGCTGCAGTTGGAAAATGGGAGTTTAATAAGAAAATTGATTCAGAGCTTAAAAAATTAAAGCAACAAAATTCTACAGCCTCAGATTTTAATAATCAAAAAATTACTGTTGAGGACTTAAGAAAGCTACCTGAACCTGTTAATAAATGGCTTAAACACACGGGAGTAATTGGAAAAAAAAGAATTTCAGCGGTAAATTTAAAGCAGAGTGGGGAAATGAAATTAGAGCCTGATCAGAAAAAGTGGTTTAAGCCAGAAGCAGAGCAGTTTATTGCTGTTAATGAGCCGGGTTTTCTCTGGCAGGTTGATCTGGCTATGTTACCGGTTATTAAAACCAGAGGAAGAGATCTCTTTAAGCAGGGAAATGCTTCCATGCTGATTAAAATTGCTTATCTGCTGCCAGTTGTTAATCAGGAGGCAAATGCAAAAATTAATGAATCAGCTCTGCACAGATTTTTGCTGGAACTGCCCTGGTATCCCACAGCTGCCTTAAATAATTACATCAGCTGGGGCGAAATAAATGCCACTACTGCCCGGGCCACCATTAATCATCAGGGTGTCCAGGCCTCTGCAGACTTTATTTTTGATCAGAGAGGAAATTTACTCCAGACCAGGGCGCTGAGATATAAAGAGAGCAGCGAAAGTGCTGAAAGATTGAAATGCACTGGAGAGCTCAAGGAATATAAAGAATTTGATGGCATAAAAATCCCGACTGAAATTGATGTCAGCTGGTATTTAGACAGTGGAAAGTTCACCTGGTTTAAGGTTAAAATAGACGAAATCAGATTTAACTACTAACATTTGACGACTAATTAAAAAAAGGGCCTTTTCAGGCCCATTTTTTATTAATATTTAATTTTCTAATCAAACCACCCGACCTTTTTCGACAAAAGTCGGGTGGTACATGGTACCTGTGCGTTTTAGTTTTATATCCGATCATAACCATGATCATGATGTCCGGCCGCCTTGAGACGAGCCAGAGCTCGATCATAGGCGGCTTCTGCACGAGCAAAATCGATATTTTCACGATCTTTTTCCAGTTTGGCTTCGGCGCGATCACGAGCGGCTTCAGCTCGCTCAACATCAATTTCCTCCGGCAGTTCGGCAGTTCTCACAACCAGATTTATCTGGTCAGGCTGAACTTCCATAAAACCTTCACTGATAGCTATCTGAATTTCTTCTCCTCCTTTAACAACTCTCACAACACCAATCTGCATTGCTGTCACAAGAGGTGCATGGTCAGGCAGAATACCTATCAAACCATCAATGGCAGGCCCCTCGATTAAATCAACCTGTTCACTATAAACTAATTTCTCAGGGGTTACTACATCTAGCTGAATTTTTGGTGCAGCAGCCATTGGCTACTCACCTTCTTCCAGCTGTTTAGCTTTTTCTACTGCGTCTTCGATTGTACCTACCATATAGAAGGCTTCCTCAGGCAGATCATCATAACGCCCTTCTAAAATTCCTTTAAAACCGCGAATTGTATCATCCAGCTCTACATACTGACCTGGAGTTCCGGTAAACTGCTCAGCAACAAAGAAAGGCTGAGATAGGAAACGCTCAATTCTACGGGCTCTATTTACAACAATTTTATCTTCTTCAGATAATTCATCCATACCTAAAATTGCTATAATATCCTGTAAGTCTTTATATTCCTGCAAAATCTCCTGGACCTCACGGGCAACCTGATAGTGTTCCTCACCGATAATTCTCGGATCGAGAATATTAGAGGTTGAATCAAGTGGGTCAACAGCAGGATAAATTCCTTTTTCCACAATGTCTCTTGAGAGTACTGTTGTAGCATCTAAGTGAGCAAATGTGGTAGCAGGAGCAGGGTCAGTCAGGTCATCTGCAGGTACATAAACTGCCTGAACAGATGTGATTGAACCTTTTTTAGTTGAGGTAATTCTCTCCTGCAGGGAACCAACATCATAAGCAAGTGTTGGCTGATAACCTACCGCAGAAGGCATTCTACCTAAAAGAGCAGATACCTCAGAACCGGCCTGAATAAAACGGAAAATATTATCAATAAATAATAATACATCCTGTCCAGCCTCATCGCGGAAATACTCAGCCATTGTTAAACCTGTAAGACCAACCCGCATTCTAGCTCCAGGTGGCTCGTTCATCTGACCAAAAACCATAGCAACCTTATCTAAAATATCGGCTTCCTGGAATTCCAGCCAGAGGTCATTACCCTCTCTTGTTCTCTCTCCTACACCGGAGAATACAGAATAACCTCCATGCTCTGTAGCTATGTTATTAATTAATTCCTGGATAAGTACTGTTTTTCCTACCCCAGCACCACCAAAGAGACCAACCTTACCACCACGTGTATAGGGTGCTAAAAGGTCAATAACTTTAATTCCAGTTTCGAAAAGTTCTGTTGTTGATTCCTGCTCTTCAAACTTAGGGGCAGGACGGTGAATAGGCATTCTCTCATCAGTTTCAACCTCACCGCGGTTGTCAATTGTATCACCTAAAACATTAAATACTCGCCCCAGTACAGCTTCCCCAACCGGAGTACTGATTGGATCACCCTGGTCAACAGCTTCCATTCCTCGTACTAAACCATCTGTTGAAGACATAGCCACTGAGCGAACCCGGTCATCACCGAGCTGCTGCATAACTTCGCAGGTTAAATTTATTTCTTTCTCTTCATTTTCTATTTTAATCGCATTATAAATCTTTGGTAATGTTCCGTCCGGAAATTCAATATCAACAACCGGACCAATAACCTGAACTACTCTACCAATGTTCTGGTCACTCACGCAAATTCCTCCTTTATAAAACTTTATTTAAGTGCCTCTGCTCCACCAACAATTTCAGTAATTTCTTTTGTGATTTCTGCCTGACGGGCTCTGTTATATTTCAATGTCAATTTATCGATCATTTCGTTTGCATTTTCAGTTGCAGAATCCATAGCAGTCATTCGGGCACCAAACTCACTGGCTTTAGACTCCAGCAGAGCAGAATAAATCACATTAATTAAATACTGTGGTAAAATATTATCAAAAACTTCAGCCGGAGAAGGTTCGAAAATGTAGTCTACATATTTCTTACTTCCCTCTTCTTCAGCTGCTGTTTCAGCCTCTATCTGCTCGGTCTCATCAGTTTTTTCTGCCTCCTCAGCAAATTTTTCTACTGGTAAGAGCTGCATTGTCTTTACCGACTGACTGATAGCAGAATTAAAGTGAGTATAAACCATAGATACCTTATTAACATCCTCTGCTTCAAAATGATGAATAATCTCATCAGCAATATTGTTGGCAAAACCATAACCGGGATAGTCATCAAGCTGAACATATTCGGCCATAATGTCTGTTCCACGGCGGCGGAAATAATCCCGCGCTTTGCGGCCCAGAACCATCAGCGAAACTTCTTCTTCCTCTTCCACAATTTCTTCCGCCAGATCAATTACTTTATGGTTATAGGCTCCACAGAGACCTCTATCACCTGTAATAACAATTACTAAATGCCTGCCACCTTCTCGTTCAGCTAAAAGCGGATGAGCTGTTTCTTTAGTCCGGGTAAAAACACCTCTTAAAACTTCTACTGTTTTATTAAAGAAAGGCCTGGCATCTTCTGCTCTATCCTGAGCATTTTTCAGTTTAGCGGCAGCAACCATTTTCATGGCTCTGGTAATCTTTTGAGTGTTTTTAACACTCCCTATCCGCCGCTGAATATCACGCATATTCTGCATTGTTATTTCACCTCAGCTTCCTCTGCTTCGGTATCAGATTCGTCAGAATCCATATCTACAATAGTGTTTTCCTGAACCTGGAACATATCTTTAAACTCTTTAACCATCTCATCTAATTTTTCTTTAAGCTCATCAGATAATTTTCCGGATTCAACAATTTCTTCTTTAACTTCAGCATAATTGCTGTCTACAAAGTTTAAATACTCTTCTTCAAAACGGCCTAAATTATCAACCGGCAGATCATCTAAATGACCATTGGTTACAGTATAAATGATAATTACCTGTTCTTCTACCGGCATTGGAGAGTACTGGTCCTGTTTTAAAATCTCTACAATTCTTTCCCCACGCGCAAGTTTTTGCTGGGTTGATTTATCAAGGTCAGATCCAAACTGTGAAAAAGCCTCAAGTTCACGATACTGAGATAAGTCAAGACGCAGTGTACCGGCAACATCTTTCATTGCTTTAATCTGAGCATTACCACCAACACGAGATACAGAAATACCTACGTTAACCGCCGGTCTAACCCCAGAGAAGAATAATTCACTCTCCAGATAAATCTGACCATCAGTGATAGAAATTACGTTGGTAGGAATGTAAGCGGAAACATCGCCAGCCTGAGTTTCAATGATTGGCAGAGCTGTTAAGGAACCTCCACCAAGATCATCATTCAATTTAGCAGCACGCTCTAATAAACGTGAGTGAAGATAGAATACATCACCAGGATAGGCTTCACGTCCAGGCGGTCTTCTTAAAAGAAGTGACATGGAACGATAGGCTACCGCATGTTTGGAAAGATCATCGTAAATAACCAGTACATCTTTATCATCTTCGTACATAAAATGCTCACCCATAGCACAGCCGGCATAAGGTGCAATATATCTGATCGGAGCTGGTTCACTGGCAGTAGCAGAAACTACAATAGTGTAATCCATTGCTCCCTCTTCTCTCAATCTTTCTGTAAGCTGAGCTACAGTTGAGTTTTTCTGACCAATAGCTACATAAATACAGATTACATCATTATCTTTCTGATTAATAATAGTATCAATACCAATTGCAGTTTTACCGGTCTGACGGTCACCAATGATTAACTCACGCTGGCCTCTACCAATTGGAGTCATCGCATCAATTGATTTTAAACCGGTCTGCAAAGGTACTTCTACAGGCTGACGATCAACAACACCAGGTGCCTCAGATTCTACCGGGCGGTATGTATCACTATCAATAGCGCCTTTACCATCAAGCGGCTGTCCAAGTGGATTAACAACTCTACCTAAAAGAGCTTCTCCAACTGGAACCTCAACCACACGACCGGTGCGCTTTACATCATCACCCTCTTCAATTAATGTTTCATCACCGAGTAAAACAACCCCGATATTATCTTCCTCTAAGTTCAAAGCCATACCGAATACTTCATTGGGAAATTCCAATAATTCTCCAGCCATAGCATCTTTTAAACCATAAACATGGGCAATACCATCACCAACATCCAGGACGGTACCGACACCCACGGATTCTAATTTTTGTCCGTAATTTTCTATTTCTTTTTTGATAATAGAACTTATTTCTTCAGGTCTCAGTTTCAAATTAATTCACCCCTAACTTACTTACTGGAATCGCTTTAAGTTTCTGCTTTAATGAACTTAACTCATTACGCAGACTGCCATCAATTATATAATCTTCAATTTTTAGAACAATACCAGCAATGATTTCTTCATCTACTTTATTTTCAATCTGAATATTATAATCTAACAGTGAATCTAATTTTGCTTTTAATTTATCAAGAATTGAGCTCTTTAACTCAACAGCTGATGTTACCTCAACATGCAGGATACTTTCGGCATCATCTACAAGAGAATTGAATTCTTTAATTATTGATTCCAGAAAAAATTCTCTCCTTTTATCAATTAGAATAAAAAGAAAGTTTAAGATATCCTGATTTAATTCGTCAGCAAAAATTTTATCCAGTGTTCTCTTTTTGTCTTCGGGCATGATTCGCTGGTGAAAAAGAAGTTCATTTAAATCCTCATTTTCCAATACCAGCTGCCAGAACTCGTCCAGGTCTGATTTTAAATTTAAAAGGTTATCATGATCTTTACCCAGTTCAAAAAGAGCGCGACTGTACTTAGAAGCTACCTCATTTCTCATTGCAGCTCACCCAGTTTCTCTTCATCCAGCTGATCTATAAAGTCCATAATCATCTGCTGATGTTTGTCTTCGTCTAACTGCTCCTGGATTAGTCTGTTAGCTGCCAGAACTGTATAATCAGCAATGCTGTCTCTAAGTTCAGCTGCAGCTTCCTTTTTGGCCTGTTCAATTTCTTCTAATTTCTTGGCCTTTAAATTCTCAGCTCTTTCTTCCGCTTTATTTATAATATCTTTAGCCTTTTTATTGGCTCTACTTTCTGCATTATCTACAATTTCCTGGGCCTCACTACGAGCGTTTTTTAGTTTCTGCTCATATTCGGCCTTCAATTCTTCTGCTTCTTCTCTGCGGGCTTCGGCATCATCTAAATCACCGTTAATCTGAGCTGCTCTTTTATCAAGCATATCTTTAATTGGTGAGTAAAGAAACTTACGCAGTAAGAAAAGAAGAATAAAAAAGTTAACTAATTGCCACAACATTGTAGTATTAATATTAACCAAGAGTACATTCACCTCCTGAAATATAATTACCCATCATGAGGATGGGAAAATAGTCATTAATATAGCAAGTACTATTAAGTCAGGAGATTGCTCTCCCGACTTAATTTAGTCTCAACTATATTGTAAAGATTAAAACAATGGCAATAACCAGAGAATAAATACCAGTTGACTCAGCAACGGCCTGACCTAAAAGCATAGTTGTAATAATATTACCTCTTGCTTCCGGATCTCTAGCTACAGATTCTACAGCTTTACCAGCAGCATAACCCTGACCAATACCAGGACCAATACCTGCAATCATTGCAAAACCTGCTCCTAAAAGTGCTGCTGCTCTAATAACTGTGTCAATAACTTCTGGTGAAAATTCTACCATTATAATTTCCTCCTTTCGGTTTTAAAAAACAAAAATCTTATTTATACTCATCAAATTTACTTTGAAAAGTATCCTTTAATAAATCAACAACTGACCACAGTATGACTACAAATTTTATCATAAATAGTCCTACTGCCGCAGCAAGAAAGTCCAAATTGGCATTTCTGGCTGCACTAAAAAGCACTGCAAAATAGAGGGCATATTCTATAAAATATCTATTTCTTATAAATTTTTCTGCTGATTCTTCTTCCATACTCAATGCCCTAATTATGTTATTATATTTTAATCTTAAAAGAAGAGTAGCTATTACAAGCCCAAAGATAAATCCAAATAAAATATCATATTCTCCTGCTATTAGTGATGAAATAATTGGAAATAAAGAAAATAAATATGTTATCTTTAAGATTTTTATCTGAACTTTCTGGGGATCATTGATATCCTTCATTTAAAACTCCTCTGTGGATTCTGCTGCAAACCAGCAAAAATCTCTGCTTCTTTTAAGAATTAAAAACAACTTAAATTAATAATCTTATAAAAATAACTTTAAATCAAACTCCAAAAATCAAAAAGATCGCTATTACAAGTGAATAGATGCCTGTCGAACCGGAAATAACCTGTCCTAAAAGCATTGTTGTAATTATTGATCCTCTTGCCTGCGGCTGCCTTCTTACAGCAGATGTTGCTTTCCCTGCAGCAAAACCCATACCTATACCCGGGCCAACTCCAGCAATCAAAGCAGCTCCTGCAGCAATGTAAGAGGCGGTTGTAATAACTGTATCAGCAACTTCTGGTGAAAAATCAATCATAATTTGCCTCCTTTCCTTAAACTACTAAGACTTGGCAACAGAAATATAAGCAATTGCTACCATCCCAAAGATTAAGGCCTGAATCATTCCTACAAAAAAGTCAAACCAGGCATGTAAGGGAACAGGTACCAGTGGCGGAGCCGCCTGATAAATTAGGGTAATAATAATCCCACCACCAACTATATTTCCAAAAAGACGGAAAGAGTGAGAAATTGGTTTTGCCAGCTCACCAATCACATTAATTGGTAATAAGAAAATTACCGGCTCAGCAAATCCTTTAATATAACCCCAGACACCATATTCTCTCATTCCCTCATACTGGACTACTACAAAAACTACTAGAGCAAGCCCTAAGGTAGTATTTAAATCACCAGTAGGACTGGGCAGTCCGGGCACAAGGCCAATCAGGTTACTAAAACCCACATAAATAAAAATAGTGGCTATAAAAGGAAGAAACCTCCATCCTTCTCCCGGCAGCATTGGCTCAATTTGTTTGTAGATTAATTCTACAATCATTTCTGCAACATTCTGTTTCCCTTCTGGTCTAATACTCAAATTAGAAGTTAAGTATTTCGCCAGAATTAAAATAATAATTACAGAAAGCCAGCCAACCAGCAGGGTATCAGTTACTGGAAGATATTCTTTACCAAATAGATAAAATTGTATCTGTGGACCTGGATTCAAAATGCTTCCTCCTCTCCAAAAAATAGTATAAAAATCAAAGCATAAAATAAATTGGAAATAAAATTTAATTAAAAAAGAACAAAATAATCAGAAAACAATCTTTATTTAATCCTCAAAAGTTGAAATTAAAAGTTTGTATACAGAATAAAAACCAGCTGCCAGACCAACAAGCAGACCGGAAATTTTAAAAAAAAGCTCAAAACCTAAAAGACTGTCTACTAAATAACCGGCACCAAAACCAATCCCGGCCGAAACAACTATCATTAAACCAACTTCTGTTAGCAGTGAAAGACCTCTCATAATCTGACGCCAATCTTTATTATCCATTTTTAATCTTACCTTTGTAATATTTTATTATATAAAAACTCAAGTTGCAAGCTCAAATGTGAAATAAACAACAAAGTCTCAAAAATAACAAATTTTTGAATGCTCTACAATTTTTTAAAACCAGAGCAAAAACCATTAGCTATCTTCCAGTGAACAACCCTCCTGTGGTAATTCCACAGAAAAAATGCCGAGCCTCTTGGCTCCATAGATAATTATTAAAATAACTGAAGTAAAAATAATTAAAGCATGATCAAATTTAATTCCATTAATAACAAAAGCTATGGTTCCTAAAATTGCACTAATAATATACACTGAAATAACAGCCTGGCGCTGATTCATCCCGATTGCCAGCAGTCGATGATGAATATGTCCATGATCTGCTTCTCCAATTGGACGGTCATTAAAAATCCTGCGGATAATCGCAAAAGTTGTATCCAGAATCGGTATTGCCAGAGCCAGCATCGGTACAAATATAGTTACTGCCGCTGCACTCTTAAGTGCTCCGGTAATCGAAACAGCTGCTATAATATAACCAATAAACATGGAACCCGTATCTCCCATAAAAATCTGAGCGGGATTAAAATTGTATTTTAAAAAACCCAGACAGCTGCCGGCCAGTAAGACAGCCAGCATCGGTGCTACAAGCTGATTCTCCTGCAGAGCAACTGCAAACAAAGTTAAAACTGCAATAATTGAAACTCCAGCCGCCAGTCCATCAAGACCATCAATTAAATTAATGGTATTAATAATACTGACAATCCAGAACACTGTAAAAGGAATCGCATAGACGCCCAGATAAATAAAACCACCAAAGGGATTGGTAATAAAGTTAATTTTAACACCATAGTAAATTAAAATCAGAGCCCCAATTATCTGGCCAAAAAACTTTAGTGGAGCAGAAATTTCAAATTTATCATCCAGCAAACCTAAGATCAGCATAAAACTGCCACCAATTATAATTCCTTTAATTGTTTGATTGGGAGGCAGAAAAAAGCGGAGCGGAATCATAAAAGCAAGATAAATTGCTGTTCCACCTGCAGTAGCAATAATCTTTGTATTTATTTTTCTTTCTCCAGGCCGATCAATAAAACCAAATTTATGTGCCAGTTTAATAACAACCGGAGTTATGGCCAGAGATAATATTAAAGTAATTATAAAAGCAGCCAGATATAGCAATTATCTTACCTCCATTTCTTTTTTATTTTGTACCGTAAAGTCTATCTCCTGCATCACCAAGGCCGGGAACAATATAAGCATGATCATTTAATTTCTCATCCAGAGCACCTGTCCAGATATCAATATCCGGATGTGCATCCTGAATTTTTTTAACTCCTTCTGGAGCTGCAACTAAAACCATTAATTTAATGCTGCGTGGATTTCTTTCTTTAATAAATTTAATAGCTTCCATAGCAGTATTACCTGTAGCCAGCATAGGATCTACAACCAGCAAATCTCTTTCCTCAACATCAGTCGGCAGTTTACAGTAGTATTCTACGGCCTCTAAAGTCTCAGGATCTCTATATAAACCAATATGACCAACCCGGGCAGCGGGAATCAATTTTAAAACACCATCCAGCATTCCCAGTCCAGCTCTTAAAATAGGAACAACTCCCAGTTTTTTACCGGCAATCATTTTAAACTTTCCTTTAGTTATTGGAGTTTCAATTTCTACATCTTCTAAGGGCATATCTCTTGTTACCTCATAGGCCATTAGAGTTGCCACCTCATCAGCAAGCTCTCTAAATTCTTTAGGTCCAGTATTTTTATCCCTCATTATTGCAACTTTGTGTCTTATTAGCGGATGATCCATTACATGTAATTCACTCAAAGTTATTACTCCCTTCATATTAATATTATTCTACTTAAAGAGGCTTAGTCCTCCTCAATCAGCTCAAAATTCTTTAGTTTTTCCAGTAAGGCCTTTAAATTATCTCTTATTTCATCTCTTGTCTCCCGATAAACTGCTTCGGATAGACCAAAAGGATCCTGAATATCTCTTGATTCAGCATCCAGCTCACTTAATTCTTTTAACGTGAAAATCTTATCAGCCAGATCAGGATGTTTAAGCACCAGAGCCCGGCTGTGTTTCCGGGTCATCGTAATAATTAAGTCTTCCCGGGTAAGCTCAATATCTTCGATATTGTGGGAACTATGTTCTGCCAGATCGATATTTAATTCTGCCATCACAGTACTGGCTTTCTCATTGGCATCAGCCCCTTTAACTGCCGAAATACCAGCTGAAAGAACCTCCCAATTTTTGGCTTTTAACTCTTCTTTTTCAGCTATTAATTCTTTTAATAGATATTCTGCCATCGGACTCCTACAAGTGTTTCCTGTGCAAACAAATAAAATTCTTTTAATTGTCTCCACCTCCTGGCTGAGAATATTGATCGGCAGCTGCAGCTTTGTAAATCCTGTTCATAACTGCTTCTCCTATACCTGCTCGATCCAGTTCTTCAATATAAATTTCCTCTATACTCTGATCTGCATCCATTTTCCTCAATAAATCAAATAGTTTTTGGGCCAGTTCTTCTGGTGCCTTATGATCAAAAACCCGCAAAATCTTTATATTTTTATCTGGTAGCTTGCCAGTATCAATTTCACTCTCTCTGGCAGTTATAATAGCAATCCTGGTATTTTCAGCCCTTTTTAAAGCCTGATTTAAAACCGAAATCCTATCTGCAAAATTAAAAGTATATAATTTCTTCTCCGGTGCATAATGACGATATTTCATCCCTGGAGAAAGAACTTTATCATTTTTCAGCTCAGCTGCCAGAATAACTTCTTCTTCTAAAAATCGAGAAATTTCTTCCCGACTGATTCCACCTGGTCTTAAAACCCGAACCTGATCTCCACTCAGATCAATCACGGTTGATTCCACTCCGAAATGACAAAAGCCCCCATCCAGAATCAGCGGTATTTTTCCTTTTAAATCATTATAAACATGTTCAGCTCTGGTCGGACTGGGAAAACCGGAGGTGTTTGCGCTGGGAGCAGCCAGAGTTAGTCCGGAACTCTCAATTACAGCCAGCATCAGAGGATGGGCCGGCATCCTAACAGCAATAGTCTCCAGGCCGGCAGAGGTTGTCTCCGGAACTTCCTCTTTTTTGGGGAAAATAATAGTCAGCGGCCCGGGCCAGAATCTCTGCATTAATTTTCTAGCTTTTGTCGATATTTTGCCTGCTGTAAGCTGCTCAAGCTGTGATTGATCAGCAATATGTACAATCAGCGGGTTATCCTGTGGTCGCCCTTTGGCTTTAAATATTTTTTTTACAGCTTCAGGATTTAAAGCATCAGCCGCCAGTCCATAGACAGTTTCGGTTGGCAGGGCCACTATTTCTCCCTCTTTTAAGAGCTCTGCCGCTTCAATTACAGCCTGGTCACTCTTTAAATCTGAGCGTAATTTTAAATCAAGTGCCAGTTTTTTGATATCCTGCTGCTGAAATTTAGTCTGATATTCGGTTTTTTTAATCTTTGTTTTATAACCCATCACTTTCACCCGACCCCGACTTAAAATAGCTCTAAAACTTAAATTTAATTAGTTTTACTTTCAGCTCTTTTTTCTAAAACTGCCGTTACAATTCTATCATTATTAGAATAATCTTGCTTAACTTCTATATCTGTCCAGTTATCTCCAAAAAGACTGCTTACTGACTCAGCCTGCCGATAACCGATTTCTAAAAACAATCTACCGCCCTTTTTAAGAACTTTTTCAGCTTCCGGAATCAAACGTCGATAGTATTCCAGGCCATTTTCTCCTGCCTTAAGAGCAGTCTCCGGTTCTTTTTTTACCTCGGGAGACAGTTCTTCCATCTCAGTTTCGGAAATATAAGGGGGGTTAGAAACAATAATATCAATTTCCTTAATTCCCCTTTTAATAAATTCAGCCAGCAGATCACTTTTTAAAATACTCATCCGCTCGGCTAACTCATGTTTTTCCATATTCTGACGGGCAATCTTTAAAGCCTGAAGAGAAAGATCAACTCCCACCACCTTAGCGTTCTCAAGATAGTGAGCCAGGCTAACTGCAATCGCGCCACTGCCGGTCCCCACATCAATAATCTGAGGACTCTCCAGTTCCGCCTTACGACAGTATTCAATAACTGCCTCCACTAAATTTTCGGTATCAGGACGGGGTATTAATACCCCTTCTGCTACTTTAAATTCTAATGACATAAATTCCTTTTTTTCAATTATATAGGCAACAGGCATTCTCTGAGCCCTTTTTTTGATCATCTCTCGATAGCTGTCAATTTCAGAACTTTTTAGAGGATAATCATATTTTACATAAAGATTAATTCTTTCCATATCCAAAAGATCAGCCATCAGCACCTCAGCATCCAGGCGAGAACTTTCAATTCCTCTTTCAGCCAGAAACTGGTCACTGCGATTAAGAAGTTCTTTAATATTCATTTTAGATCTTCTCCAATCTCTTGATATTATCCTCCTCAATTAGGGGCTCGATTACCTGATCTAAATCTCCATCAAGGATTTTATCCAGCTGATGCACAGTCAGATTAATCCGGTGGTCACTAACTCTTCCCTGAGGAAAGTTGTAAGTCCTAATTTTTTCGCTGCGGTCACCTGTACCAACCTGAGACTTACGAGCTTCTGCTCTCTCCTGCTGTTTTTCCTGCTCCTTTTTCTCCTGCAGGCGGGCGCGTAAAATACGCATCGCTTTAGCTTTGTTTTTATGCTGTGATTTCTCATCCTGGCAGGAAACTGTCAGACCGGTTGGCTCATGAGTAATTCTAATCGCAGAGTCAGTTGTATTAACACTCTGACCACCAGGACCACTGGAACGGAAGGTATCAATAGTCAGGTCATTGGTATTGATCTCAACATCGACTTCTTCTGCTTCCGGCAGCACAGCTACAGTTGCAGTAGAAGTATGGATCCGGCCGCTGGATTCAGTTGAAGGTACCCGCTGAACACGGTGAACTCCACTTTCATATTTTAGATATTTAAAGATATCTGTCCCTTCAATGGTAAAAATAATTTCTTTAAATCCACCTGTCCCGGATTCATTGGCACTCATAACTTCTACTTTCCAACCTCTACCTTCTGCATAACGGGTATACATTCTGTAAAGATCAGCAGCAAAAAGTGCGGCTTCATCTCCACCGGCACCGGCCCTAATTTCTACAATAACATTTTTTTCATCATTGGGGTCATCAGGCAGCAGCATAATTGGAAGCCTTTCTTCCAATTTTTCTTTTTTGGGTTTCAGTTCTGCAATTTCTTCTTCAAAAAGTGCCTGCATTTCTGGATCATCATCAAGCTCCATCATTTCTTCAGCTTCTTCAATTCCCTCTTTTGCTTCTTTATATTCTTTATATTTATCGACTATCTTTTTTAGTTTTGCATGTTTTTTTAACAGCTTCTGATATTTATCACTGTCATTAATTACTTCTGGATCACTGAGCTTGGAATTCAGCTTTTTATAATTAGCTACCAGTTTATCCAGTTTTTCTTCTAAATCATTAATATCAAACATTTATCATTCACCTCATATTATCTTAAAAATTAACAGGCTTATTCGCCTTTAATCGCATGACAGCTCCTGCAGCGGGCCTCATAAACCTCGGAAGCACCGACCAGAATCACCGGATCATCGGCTGCTGCCGGTTCACCATCAATTAAACGCTGAGTTCTACTTGCTGGTTCACCACACTGAATACAGATAGCATGCAGTTTATCAACATATTCGGCTCTTGCCATTAGTTCCGGCATCGGGCCAAATGGTTCATTGCGAAAATCTCTGTCCAGACCGGCCAATATTACTCTGATCCCTCTATCCGCCAGGTCTTCACAAATCTCCACTAAATCTTCATGAAAAAATTGAGCTTCATCAATACCAACAACATCAACTGTATTATCAATCCGCTCTAAAATTTCTTCTGGATGATCAACCGGAACTGCTTCTATACTGTTTCCACTGTGAGAAACAACATCTTTTTTACTGTAACGATTATCTAAAACTGGTTTAAAAACTTTTACCTTCTGCCTGGCAATTTTCACCCTCCGCAGCCTGCGGATTAACTCTTCACTTTTACCACAGTACATTGGACCTGTAATTACTTCCAGCCAGCCACTTTTTGTGATTTTATACAATTACTCCACCTCATCATTAGTTTGCTGTTCAGATTTTAAATCAAAAATGAAATTAAAATTTTCTCTTACAAGCGCCAGATTATGAAAATTTTTCTAAAAAAAAAGCAGAGCAATTAAGCCCTGCAGCAGAAAAAAGGATTTCTGTTCCGTTCTACTCAGAATCTTCTTCTGAGCTTTCGTCTGAAATCCCATATTTTTTATTAAATCTTTCGACACGACCACCTTTTTTGGCTTTACGCTGTTTTCCTGTATAGAATGGATGACAGCTAGAACAAACTTCTACCCTGATATCTTCTTTAGTTGACTTAGTTTTATAAACCTCGCCGCAGGCACAGGTTATTGTGGTTTCTTTTACGTCCGGGTGGATTCCTTCACGCATCTATATCACCTCTCTTGCATACATAATTATTGTTACACCGATTATTTTATGTCTTAAAAATCGGGCTGAAGACATAAATCTTCACGCTAAGATTTATTATAACACAGGCCTTTTAGTGTTGCAAGGAAAAAGCTAGAGATTTTCAAGCCTGTTTTAGTTCTTAAAGACCTTGTCCAGCATATCCAGCAGTTCCTCATTATCCTTAGTATTTTTTAGCTGTTTTAAAAAAGTACTCATCAGCTCATAATCTGTCATATCCTGAGTCTGCTGACGGAGTTTCCAGATAATTTCCAGTTCCTTCTCTCCCAAAAGCATCTCTTCTTTTCTGGTTCCAGAACGATTGATATCAATTGCCGGGAAGAGTCTTCGCTCTGCCAGTCGGCGGCTTAAGTGCAGTTCCATATTACCTGTACCCTTAAACTCCTCATAAATTACATCATCCATACGGCTGCCTGTATCCACTAGAGAAGTAGCAATAATTGTCAAACTGCCACCTTCTTCGATATTTCGGGCAGCTCCAAAAAACCGTTTGGGGAAATGCATAGCTGTTGGGTCAAGTCCACCTGAGAGAGTTCTGCCGCTGGGAGGGATGGTCACATTGGCTGCTCTGGCAAGTCGGGTAATACTATCTAAAAGAATGACTACATCATTTTTGTGTTCAACCAGCCGCTTGGCTTTTTCCAGCACCAGCTCAGCTACCTGAATATGTTCCTCGGGTGGCTCATCAAAAGTAGAGGCAATTACTTCCGCATCAACCGAACGCCTCATATCTGTAACCTCTTCCGGCCGTTCATCAATTAAAAGAATCATCATCTTGCTTTCCGGATAATTATAACGAATACTATTAGCTACCTTTTTTAAAAGCACAGTCTTACCGGCTTTAGGTGGAGAAACTAAAAGCCCCCGCTGCCCTTTCCCAATCGGAGCAATCAAATCAATCATCCGGGACGAAATTTCATTTTTATGATATTCAAGCTTATACCGTTCCTCCGGATAAAGAGGAGTTAAATCTTCAAAATGCGAACGCTCCCTTGCTTTTTCCGGATCCTGATAATTAACCGCCTCGATTCTTAAGATTGCAAAATATTTTTCGTTATCCTTGGGTTCTCTGACCTGACCGGAAACTACATCTCCAGTTCTTAAGTCAAATCTCCTGATCTGAGAAGCGGAGATATAGATATCATCACTGGAGGGGATATATTTAGAAGGTCTTAAAAATCCATATCCTTCACTCTGAATAATCTCCAGCACACCCTCAGCAAAAATATTCCCTCCTTTTTCTGTTCCCTTCTTCAAAATAGCAAAGATCAAATCTTTTTTCCGCATCTGCGAATAACCGCTGACTCCCATTTCCTTTGCTATCTCATGTAATTCTGTAATAGTTTTTCGTTCTAACTCACTGATGTTAAGCACATCAAGTCCACCTTTCTTTATTTTCCCTGTTTTATTTAAAAATAATTTATCTGAATAAATCTGTATGTATATTCTATTAAACTAGATGACTTAGTATTTTTAGTTATTTAAGCTTGATGAGTAACTAGGATAAATGAGGTCAAACAACAGGAGGTTGTTTGTTAATCCTGCC
>NZ_QPJF01000006.1:0-64669 GCF_003337665.1 Halanaerobium sp. ST460_2HS_T2 | reverse complement strand
ATTAAACTAGATGACTTAGTATTTTTAGTTATTTAAGCTTGATGAGTAACTAGGATAAATGAGGTCAAACAACAGGAGGTTGTTTGTTAATCCTGCCGCAGGAGGCAGCAATAGATTAAGCAGCTTCATTTATCTCAGTAATTAATTTCAAATTTTGAATGATATTTATATTTTTGACTCTAAACTCCTGTCGAGCTGACTTAGTAAATTGCTTAGAAAAAGTTTATGAATAGCAAAGTTAAAACTGACCGAAGAACACGATGTTCTGAGCTGACCGCGGCACAGGAGGTGCCGATCGGGAAGGTAGTCCATACTACCTAAGTAATTTAAGAATATTATTATGCTGATTATTTCATTTTATTAAAATAGCTTTAAACTAGATGACTTAGTATTTTTAGTTATTTAAGCTTGATGAGTAACTAGGATAAATGAGGTCAAACAACAGGAGGTTGTTTGTTAATCCTGCCGCAGGAGGCAGCAATAGATTAAGCAGCTTCATTTATCTCAGTAATTAATTTCAAATTTTGAATGATATTTATATTATTGACTCTAAACTCCTGTCGAGCTGACTTAGTAAATTGCTTAGAAAAAGTTTATGAATAGCAAAGTTAAAACTGACCGAAGAACACGATGTTCTGAGCTGACCGCGGCACAGGAGGTGCCGATCGGGAAGGTAGTCATTTTTAACTTTAATAAGAATTCTACTTTTTCTTGTAATTTAATTTGGAATAAGGCAAGAGTTTAGAGGCAAAATATTTAAGTCAATAACAAAAATTTGAAATTAAATTACGTTTAGTCCGAGCTGAAATAGCAGATAAACTCCTACAAAATATACTATTGCAGCCGCAATCGAGTCCCAGCCCATCCACATAAACGAGCGGCGAGATCGATAAAATAAACCGATTAAAATTATAGTTGCCATCACAATACCTACAGTTGCAGTTAAAATATGTACTATGCGGGCATCTTCTAATAAAACTCCCTGACGATAAAAAACATCGGCAAAGAAAATAACTGTCATATTGAAGATATTGCTGCCAAAGACATTTCCTACTGCCATGTTATAGGCACCAATTTTAACAGCCGAAATAGTTGCAACCAGTTCCGGTAATGAAGTAGCAGCAGCCACCATAATTGAACCAATAAAACTCTGATCGATTCCAGTCAGCATAGATATCTGATCAGCAGTAATCGTTAAACGATAGCCACTAAAAACAATTACAACTGCACAAAGAGCAAAACCCAGCAGAGCCTTATTTAAAGTATAGTCTGGATTTGGATCTTCCTCTTTTTTTGGATCATCTGGATCAAGAGGATTTTTCTTATCATAACGATAAATCATGCGTACACTTATAATATAAGTGAGCAGCAAGATAATACTATCTACACCAACACCAAAAATACTTAAATTAAAATTCATAAAATTAGATAAGATAAGACTGAAGACGACCAGTGCTGAAAGCAAAACACCTACCAGACCGGAAAGAATGTGACTGTAGTTAACTCGAAGTAGTAGTGGACCCTTGCCCTGTAGAAGATCAGCAAAGGCTAAGATGACAAGATTAAAAGTATTGCTGCCAAAAGCGTTACCAACTGCAATATCTGGTGCCCCTACAATAGCTGAACTGATACTGGTCACCAGTTCCGGCAACGAAGTTGCCATTGCAATTAAAATACCACCGATAAAAGCCTGACCGAGTCCACTTTTATCAGCAATTATATCTCCAAACCTTGATAAATAAGTTCCTGAAATAATAATAAATATTGCCATTAAAATAAATTCTAACCAGAGCTGTGTCAACTAAATCCTCCTTTTGAAAAAGAATAAAACACCGGGTACCTGTAAAATATCTCCATCAACTTAAAATTCAATAAGCTTTTATAGAAATATTTTACAGATACCCGGTAGTAATTACTATTTACCAGGCCTGACCATTACTGCCCAGAATTCTAATTTTCTCTTTTACTTTTTCTGCAATTGCATCTCTACCAGGTCCACAGTATTTACGTGGATCATATAATTCTGGCTTTTCAGCAAAAATTTCTTTGACTCTAGCAGTAAATGACTGCTGGAAATCAGTATTTACGTTAACCTTGTTTACACCAAGACTTACAGCCTTCTCTAAATCTGCTGCCGAAACACCAGAAGCTCCATGAAGAACTACAGGCATATCAATTAGCTTTTTAATAGTTTCTAATCTGCCAAAATCTAACTCAGGATCACCTTTATAAACACCGTGAGCAGTTCCGATTGCAATTGCAAGCGCATCTACTCCAGTAGCTTCTATAAATTCTTTTGCCTGGTCAGGATCAGTATACATTGCATCTTTTTCGTCAACTGTATGGTCATCTTCTGTACCACCAATTGTACCCAATTCTGCTTCAACACTTACCCCAACATTATGCGCTGCCTCTACAACCTTTTTGGTTAAGGCAATGTTTTCTTCAAAAGGCTTTTTAGAAGCATCAATCATTACAGAAGAAAATCCTGCTCTGATACACTTCATAACACTCTCAAAATCACTACCATGATCAAGGTGTAAAGCCACAGGAATATCAGTCTTATCTGTAGCAGCCTCAACCATCTTAATTACATAATCCATACCAATATAGCGAATTGCACCTTCACTTGCCTGTAAAATAACAGGAGAATTAAGTTCTTCTGCTCCCATCATAATTCCCTGCAGGAATTCCATATTGTTAATATTAAATCCACCCACTGCATAAGTTTTCTTGTGTGCATCCTGTAAAATATCTGCCATTGGAACTAAGTTCATAATTAATATCCTCCTTATTAAATATTAATCCAGGGTCTTTTAAAAATTATTTGATTTTCCCTGAATAGAATGCAGCTGCACGCTGTTTAACTGTCTTAAATTTTTTAAATCTTCTTTATCGACAGCAGCTATATTTAAACGCGAGCCGCAGTTGTTACAAATTAGTTGAATTCTGTCAGAAAATAATTCTATATTTATATCATCACTGCCGCATTCACAGCTTAAAGCCTCTTCCACGGCAATATCATGAATAATGTCAAGTGCCTGCAGCATGACCTCAGGATTCTTAAAATCATCAAAACCAAGCTCGGCTGCCATTAATTCGAGATCCTGCTTCTCTTTTTTTATCTCCTCGTTAACCAGAGCCGGGGGACCAAAAAACCCCGGATTAAGACCTGTGTCTCTGCAGGAAAGAGGCTGAAGATGGTTTGAACGCCAGAAATCCTGAGCGCTAACTAACACCTTATGAGCTTTGTCACAGTGCAAACAGAAATAATTAATCTGCAGCTGAGAATTTTCCTTTCTCATCAACGCTGCTTTTTCTGCTCCACAGCTGCAGCTTAGTTGTTTAAGTTCACCAGCCGGCAGCTCAAAAATATTGACCTTCTCCTTTTCCAGACGCCCACAGGCAGGACAGCTTAAAGCAATTGTTGTCGAAAGATTGATTAACATTATTTATCCCGGCCTGTAAACTTGAGGCCAGGTCTTCACCTCCTTAACCTAATTATTCTTCATTGATTATGAAAATCCTTTTTTGAATCTCAAAAATTAGGTTAAGCGGCCATTTGACTTTAACTATCCTCTTTAACAATCCGCCTGATCTCTCTAATTCTAACTTTATGTTCCTCAGTTTTAAAACACTGAGCAAATGCTTCACTTTCGTATTCATAACCGGCCTGAGAAGGCTCCTGACATTTTTTGTTTACAGCCTTTTTAATCATTTTGACAGCCTGAGTTGAACGATCCGTTATCTCAAGGGCTAATTCTCTTGCCTCCGAAAGCAAACTGCGGGGTGTAACCACTTTATTAATCAGCCCCAGCTCATAGGCTAATGCTGCATCAATAATATCACCTGTATATAATAACTCTTTTGCTTCTGCTTCTCCTATCAGCCGCGGCAGCCGCTGAGTGCCTCCAAAGGCTGGAATAATTCCCAGCTTAACTTCCGGCTGCCCAAATCTAGACCGGGTCGAGGCAAGGCGAAGATCACAGGCCAGTGTTATTTCCATACCACCACCAAGGGCATAACCATCAATTGCTGCAATTACAACCGGAGCACTTTCTTCGATTAAATTACAGAGCTGCTGGCCCTTTTGCGACAATTTTTTGGCCTGTTTATAATCTAATTTTTCCAGATAATCTATATCACCGCCAACAGAAAAAGCTCTGCTGCCTTCTGAAGTTAAAATAACAGCTGCTGCCTCGTCAGCTTCAAACAATTCTACCAGTATTTGTTGCAGCTGATCCAGCAGTTCTTCATTATAAGCATTTAAAACCTGAGGCCGATTAATGCTGACAGTTGCTATCGGAGAATTAAAATCACACTTTACTAAATCTCCTGCCATATTAGCTCCCCCTTATTTTTTGCTATTTTTCTGTTCCATTGCTGCTCTGATAAAACTGACAAATAAAGGATGTGGTCTATTTGGACGTGATTTAAATTCAGGATGGAACTGAACTCCTACAAACCAGGGGTGTTCAGGCACCTCAACTATCTCGACCAGTCTTTCGTCAGGTGATAATCCACTCAAAACCATTCCCGCCGCTTCGATATCTTCTCGATAGTGGTTATTAAACTCATAACGGTGGCGGTGGCGCTCATAGATTACTTCTTCCTGATAAGCCATCCGGCTAATACTTTCTTCTTTTAGTTTACAGGGATAAAGCCCCAGACGCATGGTCCCACCCATATCTTCTACATCATGCTGGTCTGGCATCAGAGCAATTACTGGTTCTTTTTCCTGCTCATCAAACTCACTACTGTTTGCCTCTTTAAGATTAAGCTCATTACGGGCATATTCTATTACAGCACACTGCATACCGAGGCAGATTCCAAAATAAGGAACCTTGTTTTTGCGAGCATATTCTACCGCCTTCAGCTTACCTTCAATTCCCCGATCTCCAAAACCACCCGGGACCAGAATACCATCTAAATCAGCCAGGTTCTTTTCGGCCTGGTTTAGAGTCTCTAAGTCTTCAGCATAGATATACTCTATCTCAACTTCACAGTTGTTGGCAATCCCGGCATGGGTAAATGATTCTGCTATACTGATATATGCATCCGGAAGTTCAACATATTTACCAACTATTCCAATCTTAACTGTATGGTCACGATCCTTAATTTTATCTACCAGCTCAATCCAATTTTTAAGATCAGCTTTTTTGACCTGATCTTTCAGTTTCAGTTTTTTAATCACATTTTCAGCCATTCCCTCTTCTTCCAGCATCAAGGGTACTTCGTAAATATGTTCTGCATCAACAAGCTGAATAACATCCTCTTTTTCCACATTACCAAAAAGAGAAATTTTGTCCTTAACTTCCTGGGTTAACTCTCTCTCAGAACGACAGACAACAATATCAGGCTGGATACCAATACTGCGCATTTCTTTAATACTGTGCTGAGTTGGCTTGGTTTTTAGCTCACCCGCCGCCTTAAGATAAGGAACCAGAGTACAGTGAAGATAAAGGATATTGTCCCGTCCCAGATCATTTTTCAGCTGTCTAATCGCCTCTAAAAAAGGTAAACTCTCAATATCACCAACCGTACCACCAATCTCAGTCAATACAACATCAGCATTAGTTTCTCTACCAACTCTGGTAATTCGATCTTTAATCTCATCTGTAATATGCGGAATAACCTGTACTGTTGCTCCCAGATAATCTCCTCGACGTTCTTTTTGAATTACAGAACCATAAATTTTACCGGTAGTTACATTATTACTCTGACTTAAATTGGCATCAATAAAGCGTTCATAATGGCCTAAATCCAGATCAGTTTCGGCCCCATCATCAGTCACAAAAACTTCTCCGTGCTGATAGGGACTCATTGTTCCTGGATCATAATTAATATAAGGATCGAATTTCTGAATACTGATTTTAAGACCTCTACTTTTAAGCAGACGGCCCAGGGAAGCTGCAGTTATCCCCTTCCCAAGAGCAGAAACCACTCCTCCGGTTACGAAAATATACTTGGTCATTTTTGCTATCTCCTCCACTTTTAATCTTGAAATTAATTATAAGTATTTATGTAAAGAGAAGATTCACCATCAAATTTTAGTAAATCTTCTCTATTTTAAAACCTGACTATTTAAATTATAACTACATCTGCTCCGGAGCACTAATGCCCAGCAGAGTTAAAACATTTTTTAAGACCTGGCGGGCTGCATTAACCAGATAAAGTCTCGCCTGGGCCAGTTCGCTGCTGTCTGTATTTACCCGACAATTATTATAGAATGAATGGAAAGCTGTTGCAAGATCATAGGCATAAGTTGTAAGGTGATGCGGCTGTCTTGATTCTGCACTTAATTTGATTTCTTCCGGCAGTTTAGCCAGCATCTTCATTAAGTCAATCTCAGCTTCATGTGTTAATAGATCCAGATTATCAGCAGCTGCTTCCAGTTCAGAATTGGCAATAATACTGTGGATTCTTGCATGAGCATACTGAACATAATAAACCGGATTATTGCTTGATTCTTCTTTAGCAAGCTCCAGATCAAAATCAAGATGGCTGTCAGTGCTGCGCATTACATAATAGTAACGAGCTGCATCTCTTCCAACCTCCTGGTTTACCTCACTCATAGTTACAAAGCTGCCGGCTCTTTTGGACATTGGCATTTTCTTGCCATTCCGGAGCAGAGTTACCATCTGCACTACAATAACCTCGAGCGTATCTCTGTCATAACCGAAGGCTTCAATTACTGCTTTCATCCTTGGAATATAACCGTGGTGATCGGCACCCCAGACATTAATTAATTTATCAAAGCCGCGCTCCAGCTTATCTAAATGATAGGCCATATCTGCTGCCAGATAAGTAGGTGAACCATCTGATTTGATAATTACTCGATCCTTATCATCTCCAAAATCAGTAGATTTAAACCAGAGAGCATCTTCCTTTTCGAAAATATAACCTTTATCCCGCAGAAGGTCTATTGCATGCTCAATCTGTTCAGGATGCAGTGTGCGCTCACTAAACCAGTTATCAAATTCAATTCCGAATTCTTCCAGATCAGATTTTATATTTTTAAGCATTTCCTGATAGGCATACTCACGACAAATTTCAATTCTTGCTGTTTCATCTTTTTCCATCAACTCAGCACCATAATCATCATATAAATCCTGAGCAATTTCTTTAACATAATCACCGGCATATACATCTTCCGGCATTTCAATTTCTTCTCCCAGCAGCTCCCGGTATCTTAAAAGAGTTGACTGACCCAGAATATCCATCTGGTTTCCAGCATCATTAATATAATATTCTCTTTCTACATCGAAACCCGCAGCTTCCATAATTGAAGCAGTTACATCTCCAACAACTGCTCCCCGGCTGTGTCCAACGTGGAGTGGTCCGGTTGGATTGGCAGAAACAAACTCCACCTGCACTCTCTTCCCTTTGCCGGCATCAATTTTACCATAATCATCTGCTCTTCTGGTAATAATCTTTAAGTTATTCCAGAGCCAGGCATTGTTTAGTTTAAAGTTAATAAAACCCGGACCGGCTATACTTATGTCTTCTACTATTTCACTTTCAAAATTATCAACAATAATCTCAGCAATCCTGCGGGGGTTCATCCCTGCCCTGCCGGCTAAAACCATTGCCAGATTGGTAGCATAATCCCCGTGGCCTTTTTCGCGCGGTACTTCTATTGAGACCTCAGGTACCTTCTCTAAATCTAAATCTCCATCAAAAATTGCTTTTTTTACACTTTCGACCAGAAAGCTGATAAGTTCAGCTTCCACAGCGGCCTGTAAATTTTTCTGCAAAACAATAAACCTCCTATGAATTTTCCTTTATAATTTTATAATTTATTTTTAAATGGTGTTCAGCATTTAATTCTCCACCCAGAAAAACCTGATAGTTAATTCTAATCAGGCCCGCATTATCGCTGATTTCCATTTCCAATCTTTTTGTTTTAACTGCCATCTTGATCTCACCATAGGCAGTCTTAAAATAACCCTCCTGCTTTTTACCAGTTACAAAATCCTGCTTCATAGCAGCAGGTTCCTGGCGCAGGAGTAAAACTCGTTCCCGTTCAGGATCAATTTTAATAATAGTCTGCGAACCATCAAGACCTTCAGCATCATCCTGATAGCTTAAATAAAGTTTTTGATTTTTGCTATAAAATTCACCCTGATACCGATTGTTGATCTGCTGTTTTTCCTGATCATCAATAATCTGCTGTACATTTTCTAACTTAATAGAACAATTTTTACTCATACTCTGTTAATTCACTCCAGAATTTTATAATTTGAAAAAACCACAGCCCAAATTTTAACTGCGGTTTTTAAATTCTATATTTTAATATTTTTACCAAATTCTACTGCTGACTGGTGGTTCTTAATTGCCTTAAAATTCTTAACTATACAGCCCTGTGATTCAAGAGCAGCCATTACCTTCTTTAAAGCCTTATTGGTTGCAAAAAAACGAGGTTTAACATAGGCGACAGCATCTTTTCCGACAGTACGTTTGGCTTTAGAAAGAAATGAACTTAATGATTCATCTATCTTCCCTCTAAAAATCCCCCTGGTTGGACTGCCTGCCAGAATTAAATCGTAGGGATAAAAGGAGACTCCATTTCCCACATCTTTTGTATTTTTTATGTCAACTCTAAACCCCTGTGATTCTGCCCCTTCTTTTATACCCTCTGCTATATCCTTAAGATCAGCATCAGGTGTATGTATTATTAATAAACGCTGCACTGATAACCCTCCTTTTTTAATCAATCTTAATTTTATCATAAAACTTAAAACTTTTACAGGGTTATTAGCAAGAAAAATATAAAAAAGCTCCCTTTCTATAATAATATAAAAAGGGAGGCTTATAAATCAAGCAAAAATTTTATTATTTTAAGCCAAGTTTTTTAGCCAGTTTATCTTTAGGCATATAACCTACCAGCTTATCTTTAACCTTACCGTCTTCCATTACCAGCATAGTTGGAATACTCATAATTCCATATCTGGAAGCAGTAGACTGATTTTCGTCAACATTTAATTTAGCAACCTTAATCTGATCACTGTATTCTCTGGCGATATCCTCTACAACGGGTGCTACCATTCTACATGGTCCACACCATTCTGCCCAAAAATCAACTAAAACTTTTTTGTCAGCTCTTAAAACTTCACGACTGAAGTTCCCATCTGTTACTTTTACCGGTTTACTCATTTTTGAATTTCCTCCTGTTGTGTTAATAAAATTTTTTTACAGCCGGTACAAAACCCCTTTTGCACCAGCTGCAAGTAAACAAAAATACAAAGTCTTTATCTTAGCTGGCTGCTACAGCTAAATCCTGAACTTTTTTCAGAATTGTTTTCGCTGGCACAGCACCAACCTGCTCATCTGCACCGGAGTTAATCACTGTTTTTGGTACTCCTGATACATTAAAGCTGGAAGATAGCTCTTCAAATTCCATTGCTTCTACCATTTCTCCTCTAACTCTGGGGTTAAGCATTGCCATTTGATGAGCAACTCTAACCGCACGTGGACAATAAGGACAGGTAGGAGTAATAAATACCTGCAGCAGTACGTCAGAATCAAGTTCCTGAATTTCTTTTTTGATATCTTCAGATAGATCAATTCTTTCTTTATCAGACATATCCAAAATATCTTCAATTAAAGAAGTAAACTCATAACCTGAAGGAATTCCATAAAAATGAACTCCGCTGTCCTGACCCTCATTATTTAAGAAAATAATTGCAGGTGCTCTATCAATGCCTAGTTCTTCAGCCTTTTCGCTGCCAAGTAAATGTTTTTCAAAATTTACTCTTTCATCTAAAGCTGTAACTTCTGCCAGAATTTCTTCTGTATCTTCACAGTACTGACAGCCTTCCTCCTGAGAAAAGAAAAGTAAATTTACTTCGTCTTTTAAATTTTTAGAGAACAGTTCTTTAATTTTGTTTTTTTCTTCCTGATCAATCTTTGCCATTATATATCACTCCCTGGTATTATTAATTTTTAACTTTAATTATGGCCTAGAAATTTTAATTTCATTTTGACTTACAACATCTATTATATACGATATAATTTTAATTAAAGTTAAGCAATTAACATTTTCCTAAATTAAATTTCAAAACACAGAAGAAGCATCAGCGGCCTCTCCTGTGTTAAAATCAAAATTTAAACAATTTATTTTTCTAAAAACACATTATAAGCTAAATAGGAATGATAAACATCAGCCTTACTAACTACCTCATAGGGAGAATGCATGGAAAGCACAGCCGGTCCACAGTCAACTACATCCATATTATAATTGGCCAAAAATTGGGCAATGGTTCCACCACCACCTTCATCAATTTTGCCGAGCTCTGCTGTCTGCCAGATAACACCAGCATTATTAAAGAGACCTCTAACTTCTCCCATGAATTCTGCACTGGCCTCAGAAGCTCCAGCTTTTCCACGGGCTCCAGTATACTTTGAAATAACAATCCCTTTACCCAGATAAGCCGAATTATGTTTGGCATAGACTTCAGCAAAGTCAGGATCATAGGCTGCATTTACATCTGCAGATAAAACCTTCGAATTCTGCATAACCTTACGCACCATTAATTCGCTGTAATCATTATAGTAAAGATCTACCAGATTGGCCACCTGATCTTCAAAAAAGTGAGACTGCATACCGGTTGAACCCATACTGCCGACTTCCTCCCGGTCCATCAGTAAAACTACCGAAGTATATTCAGGATCTTTTACATCCAGAATAGCTTCTAAAGCTGTATAACTGCAGACTCGATCATCATGTCCATAACCAGCCAGCAGACCTCTATCAAAACCTGCATCTCTGGTCTTAAACGCTGGAACCACCTGCAGATCAGCACTGATAAAGTCCTCTTCCTTAAAATCATATTCGGATTTTAAATGATTTAAAACAGCTTCTTTAATTTTTTCTTTTGCATCTTCATCAGCAACCGGGATGCTTCCAATAACAACATTTAACTGCTCACCACTGATACCCTCACTCATTGATTTTTTCATCTGACTTTTACCCAGATGTGGCAGAACATCACTGATAAAGAAAACAGGGTCATCTTCTTTTTCACCAATACTTATTTCTATCTGAGTTCCGTCATCTTTAACAACTACCCCGTGCAGAGCTAGCGGCATAGTTACCCACTGATATTTTTTAACTCCACCATAATAGTGAGTCTTAAACATTGCCATTTCTCCATCTTCGTAAAGTGGGTTTGGCTTTAAATCAAGCCTTGGAGAATCAATATGGCTGCCGACAATTTTCAGACCTTCTTTCAAATCTTTTTCCCCAATTACAGCTGCCATTAAAGCCCGGGAGCGATTCTCTACATAAACTTTATCTCCCTTTTTTAGACTTTTAAACTGATTAATATTTTTAAAACCGGCCGCTTCCAGTTCAGCAATTGCTGCAGAAGCAAATTCCCTTTCGGTTTTGTTTTCACTTAAAAATTTTGCATAAGCTTCATTAAAGGCAAAAACTTCTTCTCTCTCTTCTTCACCCATTTCTGACCAGGCATTTTTGGCCTGATATGCATTTTCATTCTTTTTTTCTTCACTCATCTATAATGCCTCCTTAAGAAATTTTATTCTTTTTAATTATATCAGCAAAACTATCAAATTGTAAGTAATTCTTTTACATTAAGCCGATAAACTTCCAGCAGCTTAAAAATTATTATTTTTAGGAAGCTGAAAGGCAAATTCTGAACCTGAATCTAGATTTTTTTGATAAACCCTGCCCCCATGCAGTTCTATAATATCTTTAACAATCGCCAGACCCAGACCACTACCTCTTATCTGACTCTGAAAACCCTTTTGATTAACTTTATAAAATCTTTCCCAGATATTTTTTCTTTCTTCCTCGGGTACTCCGGGTCCCTGATCCCGCACTATAAATTTTACCGACAAATCTGTTTCAGCTAATTTGATAACAATTTTGCCAGCAGTCGGCGAATATTTTACTGCATTATCCAGCAAATTAATTATTACCCTTTTGATCTTGTCAGCATCAGCATTAATTTCGATACCTGCTTCAATCTGAAAATCAATTTCCTGTTGCACTTCATTGACTTTTTGATAATCCTGAAGCATATTAAAAACAAATTTAGAGAAATTTATTTCTGTCCGTCTGAGTATATCAGTTTTTAACTCCGAAATACTCAGAATCTTATTTACCATAGTTTCCAGCCTATTGCTTTCTTCTATAATCATATTTAAATATTTTTCTTTGGCCTTTTTTCTACTAACTGCACCATCGTAAACAATCTCGGCAGCTCCTCTAATTGAGGAAAGTGGGGTTCTCAACTCATGAGAAACATTGGCCACAAAGTCACTCTGGAGTTTTTCAAAACGCCACCTCTCTGAAATATCCTGAAAAATAATGACAGTCCCCCAGAATTTGCTATCTCTAAAAATTGCTGTACTGTGCAGCAGCAGATATTTTTCAGCTTCTGGCAGCTTAATTTCGAGACTTCTGCTTTCCTTTTTTTGCATACTCGTTTCTATAAACTCAATTACCTGCCGGTTATTTAGCAGTTCCGAAATTTCCTGCTGATTATTCAGTTCAGCAGCAGGAGGAGCAATAAAAAGGTCTGCAAATGATTGATTTAGTAAAATTATTTCCCGATCGGAATTTAGAGCCAGCACCCCCTCTTCCATCCCGGAGAGAATATAGTTTAGTTTATTTCTTTCTTCTTTTAAATTGTTCATATTTTGGGCCAGAGTTTTTGACATATCGTTGATACTCTCTGCCAGATTTTTCAATTCTTTAGTGTTTTGCGAAGTATTTATTTCCAAAAAATTACCCCGGCTGATTTCTTCAGCAGTTTTACTAATATTTTTGAGAGGATTGGAAATACTTCTGGCCCAGAAATAGGCAAGCAGCAGCGCAGGAAGCGCTGAAAAAAGAGCCAAATAGAGCATAATTTTTTGAATCTGGTCCACTGTTGAATTAATCCCCTGGACAGAAGTAAAAAAGAGCAGACCATACTTTTCTCCAGCAACTTCCATGGCAGCAGCGTTTAAAAGCATTGGCCGTTCAAATTGAGCTGAATCTACCCGGCTGGAAAGCAATTTGTTATTAAAAATCTGATTATAACCTTCAAAGTTGACCCGCTCATCTATCCTGCCGGGATAACTGTAAATTATATTTCCTTTACTATCTGTTAACCAGATCTGACCCCTATTTTGGCGAGCGGTGAGACTAAGTATTTTATTTATCTCTTCTTCCTCGCCGGTAATCAAGAGTTGCTTTAAATCTGTTTTTAACTGATTCAAATTATATAAAACTTCATTTTCACGCCGGTTATAAAGAAAATCTTCTAAATAAAAGATAATAATCAGGCCAAAGACAACTATGATAATCAGCGAAAGAACTATAAATCTAAAAAATAATTTGCTAAATAGACTATTTGTCTTCCAGTTTTTCGGCTTCAAATTTATATCCTACCCCCCAGACTGTCTCAATTGCTGCTGCAGCATCACCCAGTTTTTTTCGCAGTGATTTGATATGAGTATCTACAGTTCGGGCATCTCCAAAATAATCATAACCCCAGACAGCCTTTAGCAAATTTTCCCGTCTAAAAACTTTTTTTGGATTCTGAGCCAGGTGCCAGAGCAGAGAAAATTCTTTCGGTGTTAGTTCAATAAAATCTCCCTGATATTTGATATAATGTTCTTCTTTGTTAATTAAAAGATCACCAAATTGAAGCTGTCCGGGTTTTTCTGTATTTTTTTGATATCTTCTTAAAACAGCCTTAATCCGGGCCACAACCTCCCGCGGGCTAAATGGTTTGCTGATATAATCATCTGCTCCCAGTTCAAGTCCAGTTATCTTATCTGCAGCTTCATCTTTGGCACTGAGAAAAATAATTGGTAGATCAAATTCCGGTCTAATCCGCTGACAGAACTCCCAACCATTCTCATCGGGCAGCATAATATCCAGAATTAAAATATCAACTGACTGTTTTTTTAAAATCCGGTATCCTGTTTCAGTATCTTCAGCTGCTATAACACCAAAACCTTCAAATTTAATATAATCTTCGAGTATCTCTCTAATATGTGGATCATCATCAATTATCAGAACCTTTTTGCCGCTCATACTGCCACTTCCTTATTCTGTAATTTTAGCTTTAAAGTTTATCAACTCACACTAATTATAACATAAAGAAAAAAGCCCTGCTTTTAGGCAGGACTTAATCTAGATAATCTTTATCTAAGGAAGTTTTAACTAAATATTCTTTTCAATTTTGGCATCTTCTCTCAGTTTAGCTAAATACTGATTGATTGCCTTACTCTGCTTCTGCTGTTTGAGCATCTTTTTTAAACGAGGCTTTAATTCTTTAAAAGAAGTATCCTTTCCATTCTGTGCCAGGGCTTCTTTATTTTTATCATAAGCCTGCTGCAGTTCTTTTTCGCTAACTTTAATATCAGCCAGCACTTTTTCCTCAATTAATTTATTTATCTTAATCTGAGGATTATTAGTAAATTCTTTTTTATAGGCAGCCTCATTTTTATAACCCTGCTGTTTAAGAATAGACAGGAACTGTTTTTCGTCCATTTGATTCTGTTTTAAGATAGCTGATTTCTGCTGCTGATAAATTTTGTCTTTTTCTGCCTGTGTCAGATTAATGTCCGATTCTTCTGCTGCCTGTTCCAGCAGTACATTATCAATTAAACTATCTAACTTAGCCTGCTGTAGTTTCTTTAATACAGAATTACCTGCTTCAGAACTCGCTAAAATCTGTGCCAGCTGCTGATCAACCTGACTTACCTGCTGTAAAATCTGATTAACTTTTGCCTGCTTTGCCAGCTGCTGAGAAGTAATCTTTTCTCCATTTACAGTAGCCACAACTTTATTAGCATTAAGATTCTTACTTAGAGAAGGATCAGCGGGTTCTCCATTCATCTGCTGAGCCATAACAGCTGTTGGAACCATCAGAACAGTTATCAATAAAAGTGAAACTAAAATTTTCTTCATTAAATATAAGCACTCCCTTTAAAATTACTATTAACCTAACCATAAAAATAATTTGATTAAGTATTTTTTATTTATCTGTTAATAGTATAAGTCAGAAATGTGATGAAAATGTGAGAGAAAGATTAGAACTATTTAAAACTTTCTCAGCTGTTCAAGATAACTGTCATAATTGCGTTTGATTTCCTGCATACTGTCTCCACCAAATTTTTCGGCTGTACTACTGGCCAGCACAGAAGCAGTAACCGCTTCTCCAACTATACTTGCCGCTGGTACAGCACAGACATCAGAACGCTCTTTGGCTGCTGTAGTTTCTTTTTTGGAAATTATATCAGCAGAGTGCAGGGGTTTTGCCAGAGTAGGGATTGGCTTCATCGCCAGTCGAATAATTAACTCTTCCCCATTGCTGATTCCACCTTCAATTCCACCTGCCTGATTTGACTTTCGATAAAAACCCCGGTCAAGATTATAAAAGATTTCATCATGAGCCTTGGAACCCGGAAGTCCAGCCCCCTTAAAGCCAGCTCCAATTTCCACACCTTTAATTGCCTGAATTCCCATCAACTGAGCTGCCAGCTTACTTTCCAGCTTTAAATCCCAGTGAACATGGCTGCCCAATCCAACCGGGAGGCCGGTAACAACAATTTCGAATACTCCTCCAACTGAATCCCCATTGGCTCGCCAGGAATCAATTAAATGCTTCATGGCCTCAGTTCTAGCAGTATCTCCACAGCGAAGTTCTGTTTTATCAAGTTCGTCAAAATATTCCTTAATATCAGACTCCCGTTTAAAACGTTCGGGATCTTTTGCTTTAATATCTGTCCAGGTCTCACTTTTTAAGTTGCCAATCTGGATTACATGACTGTAAATATTGATATCAAACTGATTTAAAAACTGTCGGGCTACTGCTCCAACCGCAGTTCTAGCTGCAGTTTCGCGAGCACTGGCTCTTTCCAGTACATTGCGCAGATCCCGATGATTATATTTTAAGGCTCCCGGCAGATCAGCATGCCCCGGTCGAGGATTAGTCAGGGCTTCCATATCTGCCTCAGCTTCTTTATCAGGTGCCATTACTTCCACCCAGTTTTGCCAGTCCTTATTTTCAATAGTCATACTGAGCGGGGTACCGAGAGTCTCTTTATGCCGCAGACCCGAATTGATTATTACCTGATCACTTTCTATTTTCATCCGACCACCACGACCATAACCCTGCTGTCTTCTAAATAATTGCTCATTTACTGCTTCAACTTCTACTTTAAGACCCGCAGGCAGACTTTTAATTATTGCTGTTAATCTTGGCCCGTGGGATTCGCCAGCCGTTAAATATTCAAACAAAATTTTCCCTCCTTTTAGAAATTCCTGATAACACCAACTGCTAAATATTTACCACCAAAAATTAGCAGTAAATTTTATTCATAGGCAATTTTCTTTTCTCTTGATCGAAATGATTTAAGAGAATTAGTTATTGCACTTAACTCATCCATCAGCAGTCTAAAGTTGTCAGGTTTTAAAGACTGGGGACCATCCGAAAGCGCATTCTCCGGGTGGGGATGGACTTCAACCATAATTCCATCTGCACCAACTGCAGCAGCTGCTCTGGCAACCGGGATCACCAGTTCCCAGCGTCCAGTACCATGACTGGGATCTGCTATAACCGGCAGATGACTTAACTGCTGAACTAAGGGTATCGAACTTAAATCCATAGTGTTTCTGGTTTCTTCACCAAAAGTTCTGACACCTCTTTCACATAAAATAACCTGATGATTTCCTTCATTCATTACATACTCAGCAGCCAGCAGCCATTCCTTAATTGTTGCTGCCATACCTCGCTTAAGCATTACAGGTTTATCAAGTTTGCCAATTTCTTTTAAAAGGGCATAATTCTGCATGTTTCGGGCCCCTATCTGAATAATATCTGTATATTTGCAGACCACATCTATATGCTCAATATCCATCAATTCTGTAATAACTTTGAGGCCTGTTTCTTCTCTAGCCTTTGCTAAGAGTTTAAGACCTTCTTCTCCCAGACCCTGAAAAGAATAGGGGGATGTTCTTGGTTTAAAAGCTCCTCCGCGCAGTATCTTGGCACCTGCTTCTTTAACTACTCGAGCTGTCTCCAGCATCTGCTCCTCATTTTCTACCGAACAGGGACCTGCCATTACTGTTAGTTCATTTCCACCTACCTTAACTCCATCACCAAGATCAATCACCGTTTTATCCTGCTTAAAATTCCAGCTGGTAAGTTTATAGGGATCGGAAATTACTACTACTTTATCCACACAGCTCATAACCTGCAGCTTCTCTTTTAAATTTACTTTTTTTTCCGGTGCTACTCCTACTACTCCAACAATTGTAGTTTCAGCTCCTGTGTCCGGATGGGCAGAAAAACCAGCTTCTTCAATTAACTCAATTACTTTCTTTTCATCAGCCTTTGTTGCTCCTCGCTTTAATACAGCTATCATATTACTCATCCCTCTCTGCTAATACTTTTTTTAAGTTCCTGATAAAAAATTCATTATCGGCCCGATTACCTACAGTCACTCTAATCCAATTTTCCATCCCAAACTGATGGCCCGGTCTAATTATTACTCCCCGCTGCTGCAGCTTCTTAAAAACTTCTACTGCTGGCATTTCTGTATTAACCATCATAAAATTAGACTCTGTCTCTATATACTCAAGTCCCAGTTCAGCAAATTGGTTATAGAGAAATTGCTTTTCTCTGTTATTTAAATCCTGACAGGTTTTTAAATGCGATTCCGACTCCAGGGCTGCCACTGCCGCTTTCTGGGCCAGTCGATTAACATTAAAAGGACCTCTAATCCGATTTAAATAATCTATTAACTCGGGATCCGCAAGGGCATAACCAATTCTCATTCCTGCCAGACCATATGCTTTGGAGAAAGTACGCATCAACATTAAATTCGAATACTTATCCAGTAATTCAATCCCATCAAAGGGAGCACTGGCTGTTATATATTCCTGATAAGCCTGGTCAATTATTATAAGTATCTCATCTGATACCCTTTCCAGAAAATTTTCAATTTCTTCCCGGTCCAGCATTGTACCGGTCGGGTTATTGGGGTTGCAGATAAAAATCGCCTTAGTATTATCGTTGATTTCTGCTTCCATCGCCTGCAGATCATGTCTGTAATCTTCGGCCAGCGGAACTTTAACACTACTGCCGCCTCTTGATTTGACTGCCAGCTCATACTTTATAAAGGCTGGATCTGCCTGAATAACCTCATCACCTGGATTTAAAATCAAAGTCATTAAAAGATCTAAAATTTCGTCAGACCCATTACCCAGAAAAATTTTATTTTCAGCCAGCTGATATTTATCAGCCAGTGCTGTTTTTAACTCTCTACTGTCCGAATCAGGATAAAGACAGACATTTTTAGCCTCTGACTGAATTACATCAATAACCTGAATTGAAGGCCCCAGTGGATTTTCGTTAGAAGCAAGTTTAACTATTTTTTTCAGCCCATACTCCTCTTTAACCTCTTCAATGCTTTTGCCAGCCCGATAGCGGCTCATCTCCTTAATTTCAGTTGGAATTCCAGCAATTAATTTTTTCATCCAATCACCTCTGCTAATAGCTCTTTAAAATTGGGAAAAGAAGTAGCAATAATTTCGCTGCCATTGATTGCAATTCCCTCTTTAGAATTCAAGGCCATTACAGCCAGCGACATTGCAATTCGATGGTCGTGATAACTTTCAACTTCAATTCCACCTTCAACCTGCTGGGGTCCTTTAATTTCCATTCCATCTTCATTTTCTCCAATTTCTATTCCCAAACGTCTAAATTCATTTACTACAGCTTTAATCCGGTCCGTTTCTTTAACTCTTAATTCTTCGGCATCTTTAATTACAGTTTTACCCTCTGCAAAAACTGCCAGGACAGAAATAATAGGAATCTCATCGATCAAACGCGGTATTACTTCTCCACTGACTTCTGTACCCTCTAAGTTGGAGGGTTTAACCAGAATATCTGCCGTTGGTTCTCCACCCTGATCTCTTTTGTTTAAAAGTTCGATTTTTCCATTCATGGCTTCTATTACTTCCAGAAAACCACTCCGGGTTTGATTAATCCCCACATTTTTAATCAAAAGCTCACCTTCAGCTGCCAAAAGCCCGGCCGCAATAAAAAAGGCTGCTGAAGAAATATCACCTGGAACTTTAATTTCAAATGGTTTCAAGCTTCTTTTTTCAGCCTGTTTAAGAATAATTCTATCTTCCAGAATTTCTAGATCAATACCTGCTCCCTTAAGCATCCGCTCAGTGTGATCTCTGGAAACAGCAGGTTCAATAATAACTGTTTCTGCTTCTGTTTTTAGAGCTGCCAGCAAAATTGAAGATTTAAGCTGAGCACTGGCAACCGGAAGCTCATATTGCATACCCTCAAGCTGCTGGCCTTTTATACTCAACGGGGCCAAACCGTCCCGGCGGGACCAAATTTTGGCTCCCATTTCTGACAGGGGTCCAATTATCCGCTGCATTGGCCTTTTACGCAGAGAATGATCACCTGTAAGCACTGAATAAAAATCCTGTGAAGCCAGCAGACCTGCCAGCAATCTCATTGAAGTACCTGAATTACCGCAGTCTAAAACATTTCCGGCTTCCTCAAGACCATTTAGTCCCTTTCCCTGAACAGTATATTTGCCTTTTTGCTCTTTAGTAATTTCAACACCTAAATCTCGCATAATTCCCATTGTACTCAGACAGTCTTCAGCCTCTAAAAGCCCTTCTATTTTACTCTCTCCCTCTGCAATTGAAGACAAAATCAGAGAGCGGTGAGAGATTGATTTATCTCCCGGTACTCTAATTTCCCCACTGATTTTATCTGCTGGATTAACTTTAAACACTTTATTTCCTCCTCATTTCTCTCTTCTTTAATTACTGCTTTAATATAATTATTATTCTGATAAAAGTTCATTAAATTTTTTATGATTTTTATGCTTTTTATGCTTTTTATGATTCTTATGCTTCTTCTGTATTATTTTTGATCTCTGCTGCTTTTGCCAGAAATTTATAAATTTTATTCTGATCATTATTTTCCAGATCCTTCTTTAATTCTTTCAGCTCGTTTATGTAATTTCCAATCAATTCTGCCAGGTTATCTCGATTAGACAGTATAATGTCCTGCCAGAGTTCAGCAGAACTCCCCGCAATTCTTGTCATGTCTCGATAACCACTTCCCGATAGTTCAAAAAACTCACCTTTAAAATTCTGCTGCTGGCTTAAGTTTACCAGAGCCGAAGATAAAAGATGGGGCAGATGACTCAGATATGCTGTACAGTGATCATGTTCTGCTGCCGATATAATATGGACCCGGGCCCCAATTTTTTCAATTAAATCCTCCAGCTGCCTCAACAATTCTAGCTTTAAGCTCAACTCTGAACCTTTTTCCAATTTCTGCTCTGATTCTAATTTCTGCTCTGAGATTTCTTGTTGCTCCTCAAGCCAGGGAGTTAAAATAAAGGGGGCACCTTTAAATAACTCTGAATTATGCCAGTCTATCCCTGATTTATGAGAACCGGCCATTGGATGTCCACCGATAAAAATTTTCTGGCTGTCTTTTAAAATCTCTGCTGCCTGAATCATCACTTCTTTTTTGGTACTGCCGGCATCTACCAGCAGCTGCTGGCTTTCACCACCTTCTTTAATTTTTCTAATTACAGTTTTTATTGCTGCTACCGGTACTGCAATAAAAATTAAATCCTGATCTTTTAAATTATCAGCAATCTCGCTAAAACCCCGATCGATAATTCCTAATTTTTTTGCTTTTTTAATAGTCTCTGCACTTCTGTCAACTGCTGTAATCTCAAGTTTGGGATCAGATTTTTTTAAAGCTGCTGCCAGAGAGGCCCCAATCAGCCCAACTCCAACAACAGCTATTTTTTTAAACTCAGGCATAAGCTATTTTTCTTTCTCTGGATTCAAAACTGTGCAGAGAATTATTAATAGCTTTAATTTCGTCCATCATTAAGTGATAGTTTTTGGGCTTGAGGGATTGAGGACCATCAGACAACGCATTCTGAGGATCAGGATGAACTTCAACCATCACTCCATCTGCTCCAACCGCAACGGCTGCTCTGGCAACTGGGATCACTAATTCCCAGCGACCTGTACCATGGCTCGGATCTGCAATCACCGGCAGATGACTTAGCTGCTGAACCAGAGGAATTGAACTTAAATCCATGGTGTTTCTTGTCTCCTCACCAAAAGTTCTGACTCCTCTTTCACAGAGAATTACATCATGATTACCATTGTTCATCACATATTCTGCCGCCAGCAGCCATTCTTTAATTGTAGCTGCCATTCCGCGTTTGAGCATAACTGGTTTATCGAGTTTTCCTATTTCCTTCAAAAGAGAATAGTTCTGCATGTTACGAGCTCCAATTTGAATAATATCTGTATATTTACAGACAACATCTATATGTTCAATATCCATCAATTCAGTTACAATCTTGAGCCCGGTTTCTTCTCTGGCCTCGGCCATCAGCTTCAAACCTTCCTCACCCAGTCCCTGAAAAGAATAAGGAGATGTACGCGGTTTAAAAGCTCCTCCACGAAGAATCTGGGCTCCTCCAGCTTTCACAATTTTAGCTGTCTCAATAATCTGCTCTCTATTTTCTACAGAACAGGGGCCGGCCATCACTGTCAGCTGATCGCCACCAACTTTAACACCGTCACCAAGATCGATAACCGTTTTTTCCTGCTTGAAATTCCAGCTGGTCAATTTATAGGGATCGGAAATCAAAACAACTCTCTCTACTGCTCCCATTGTTTCCAATTTTTCTTTTAAATTTGATTTTCTTGCCGGATCGCCCAGCACACCTACTACAGTTTTTTCAACCCCCTGAATCGGATGAACCTCAAAATTTTCACCACGAATAACCTCAATTACCTGATCCTTGTCTTCTCTACTTGCATCTCTCTTTAATACTGCTATCATAATTAATTCTCCTCTCTTCTAAAATACTTTTTTGATTATGTTCGTTTATGCTTATTAATGTTCACGTACCGTGCACTTGTCAGTTTTTGTCTAATTTTGTTTAAAATTATAGCTAAATAAACTTTGAAAATAACTCCACCAAATCTTATCCAAAAACAATTTACAAAAAAACCTCTAAAAATACAAAAAATCGCCCCTTAGTCAGGGCGATTGAAATCGCGGTACCACCTGTTTTAATCTCATTAAATAACAGATTATCTCTACTGGAAGCCAACACTTCCGCACCGGGTAACGACGGCTGACGGCCATTTTAGCTTACTAGTTTAACTTTCAGCTGGCAACTCAAGAGGTGTATTTCAGCTCCTAAGCTTACTGGATCCTCTTTCAAAGTTTTTAGGTGAACTTATTTATTTAATGAGTATTATAGCAAGCAATTTTAATTCTGTCAAATAAAAATTGCGCTTTTTCGCCCAAATATTTAATTTTAATTTCAGCTTTTAGTTTAATTTTAAAAATACTTAATTTAAATTATCTAATCACTTTTTAAGTTTATACGGCCAAGTCTATTCTATAACTGTCCTGGGATAGGAACCTAAAAGTCTAAAATAGGAAGATATCTTTTTTACCTCTTCCAGAGCTGAGCTCAGGTGCTGATCACTGCTGCAGCCTTTTAAATCAATATAGAAAATATATTCTCCCAGTCTCTGCCTGCTTGGTCGAGATTCAATTCTTGTCAGATCAATATTTTCTTCCGCAAATTTACCCAGTATCCGATGCAAAACCCCGGCTTCGTTAACCATAGGTGCACAGATAATAGAAGTTTTAAAATCACTTGCTGCTGCTTCTCCCAGATGATTATTTGCACCCAGATCTTTATCCTTTTTCGCTGCCAGAACAAAGCGGGTGGCATTTGGAAGATCCCCCTGCAGATTTTCTGCCATAATTTCTAGCTTATAAATCTCAGCCAGCCTGATTGAGCCCACAGCAGCCCGCTTTCTGTCTGCAAGTGCTTTTTTTGCTGCTGCAGCAGTACTATCAGTATAAATAATTTTCGCATCTTTAAACTCTGCGGCCAGATAATCTCCTGACTGAGCAATTGCCTGAGGATGGCTGTAAATTTCCTCAATCTCTTCTTTTCCAGCCCCTGGCTGAACCAATAGATACTGCTCAATTGGGAGTACAATTTCCCGGTAAAGTTTAAGTTCTGGATGTTGATATAAAAGATCAAGACTTAAGTTTACCGATCCTTCCAGTGAGTTCTCCAGCGGCAGCAGCCCGAGATCAACCCGATCTGCTATCACTGCCTCTACAATATCTCTAATTGACCCACAGGCAGCTGTGCTGCCACCATACCTGGCACAATAATTAGAAATTGCCTCTTCACTAAATGTTCCCGGTGGTCCTAAATATCCATATTCTAAATTACTCATCTGCTCACTCCTTTTTACAGCTACCATGTACCATCAAATTATATCAAAAAATCTGTTCGGTCAATAAATTTAACAAATTATGACATAAACCGACAGGTGCACGGTACTTGTAAGTTTATGTAGATTTTTGTCTAAATACAAAAAACCCCCGCTCTAATTAAAGAACGAGGGTGTTATACTCGTGGTACCAATCTTTTTGGCTAAATAGCCCACTCAACAATTACGGGAATTAAAAATAAATCCTATAATCTGTCAGGATAACGGTAGACAACCGGTTCAAGCTTACTTTTTTGTTCAGCTGACAACTCACAGGGGAACTTCACTAAAATACTTACCGGCAGGCTCTCACTAATCCCGCTTCGCTGAGATAAATATTTTTAATTACTTTCCCTGATCACAGTTTTTAATTAAATATTTTATTCTAATTCAAGTTTTTTTAATTTTACCTTATTAAAATAACTTTGTCAAGCTCAATTTACCATTTATTTTCTCTATAATACCTTTAAAAATTCTAGTTACAGTATTTTATTGTAATATGATAATCTAAATTATATTTCTCTCTCGACACTCTTCATTTAAATAACCAATAAACTCTTCTGCCTTCTCAACCGGTGCCTGAGTAAAAAAGCTGACCGATACAAAAACAGCAGCTGTCACAATTAAAGTCCAGACTCCAGCCCCATATCCAAGTGGGCTCCAGCCGCTAAATTGCAAATAAAGAGCAGTCACTGAACCGATAATTATACTGCTTAGAGAAGCTGCAGCTGTGGCCTTTTTCCAGAAAAATGCTCCAAACATCGAAGGAACAATCACCAGAAGACCAATTGAGGCTGCTACTGAAAGCGTAGCAATTAAATTTAGCTCCTGAATGGCAAAGAAAAATCCTAACACAGCGATAATCAAAATGGCAATTTTGGCCGTTCTAAGCTGCCTTAAACTCTGATCCTGATCTAGATTGTCATCCATATTTTTAAAAATATCTCTAACTATAAGGGATGATAAGGTCAGCATTATCGAATCAATTGTTGAAATCGCTGCAGCTGTTATTCCAATCATTGCTACCAGCGCCAGAGCAGTCGGTACATATTGTGATGCCAGCAGTTCTGGTGTTGCCAGATCTGCGTTTGCCAGTCCCGGAATTAAAAGACGAGCAGAAAAACCCCAGAATACAGAAACCAGTGTGTAAATAAAACCAAAAATCAAAAATCCTTTAATCATGGTTTTCATCGCCTTAAGATCACGGGGGATAAAGAGGCGCTGACTGACCTGAGGATTAGAAATAGAAAAGAAAAACCAGGGCAGACTTAAACCCAGAAAGGTTTTAAATTTAAAAAATCCAGGGCCAGGAACACTGAGTACTTTGCCTTCTAGGGCAGCCAGTGAGCCAAAAAATTCTATAAACCCACCCAAATGCTGATAAATAACATAAAACAAAATAACAATACTGACCACTATCATAATCAGCGACTGCAGAGAATCAGTCCAGGTTACAGACTTCATTCCCGCAATTAAAGCCCAGGCAATAGCCAGCACTACAGCAATTACAACTCCAAAAACAAAGGGAATAGCACCTCCCGAAAGCCCACTTAAAAGATAACCAACTCCCATCAGCTGGACAGCCAGATAAGGTATTAAAAAAATACAGGCCGAAAGTGAAGCAGCAAAAGCAATCCACTGATTCTGGTAGCGATCACCAAGCATTTCATATGGGGAAACATAATTATTTTTTTTACCAATCAACCAGAAACGGGGCCCAAAGAATGCCACCAGAGAAAGTCCTGATAAATAAACCAGCTCAAATCCAAGAGCTCCTACTCCCCCAGAATAGGTAAAGCCAGCCAGACCAATCATCATAAACGCACTGTAAGTAGTTGCACTATAGGACAGAGCAGCTACAAAACCACCAGTATTTCTTCCACTTAAAAAATATTCTACAATTCCTTCATTCATCTCTCTCCTGGCCATTAAAGCAACAAAAGATCCGGCTATAATATATAAAATTACTGCGATATATAAGTATGTAGTTGGCATCAATCATTCCTCCAGTAAGTTGTGATTTTAATAGTTAAATAAATTACTGCCAGTGCAAAAAAACTCCAGAACAGAAATGCTCCGTAAAAATAATTAAGTGAGCTGAGCAGAGTATAGGGAACAATAAAGGCAGAAACTACAAGTAACAAAATTAGTACTAAATATAAATTCCTTAGTTTTTTCAGTTTTTCTCTGTCCATAAACTAATAACCTCCTGTTTTGTTTAAGTATAACTTTACAGTTTTATTACAGTATAACTTTACACCTGTCTTTACAGTAAAAACAAAAATTTATTCTTCCAGCAGATAGCCCTTTTCTCTTAATTCAGCTTTAATTTTTTCCAGAACCTGTTCATTAACAGCTTCAATGGTATGTAGATGCACTCCATCAGTTAATTCCGAAAGCAGGGCGGCCTTATTCTGCTGATAATTTTGGATGAATTTTTCAACATCCTCAACACTGCTGATCATTAAATTACCGCTTAGTTCCCCGTAAATTGGGTGTTCAACTTTAACATCAATAACTCTCCCACCATAATTAACTACAGTTAAAAGTTCATCTCTAAGCTCTTTTTGATCACCATGTCTACAGGCAATAGATGCTTTAACAGTTGGCAGTCCGAGATTTGCTTCATAAAAATAACCCTGCGAGGTAGCCACAATTTTCTCCCCCTGAGCTCTCAGAAGTGCTATATCCTGAACAATAACCTGACGGCTGACTTCAAATTCTTCCGCCAGCAGAGAGCCTATTAAAGCCTGACTCGATTTTTTTAATCTCTGCAGTAGCTGCCTTCTTCTTTCTTCCGCCTTAATTTTAATCACCTCATTTAAATCATCCTGCTGTCTATTCTATCATCTGAATTGACAGCTGTAAAGACATTAAATAATTTTTTTAAATAAAGAAAGATACAGAAAAAAATAAAACGGCTCAAGTCCCTTAGAGTTTCAGGGCTTAGCCGCTTAGACAATCTTCTATAATTTTTAATATTTCCTTAGAAATTTCAATTTCATTTAACACAGAAAATATTTTAAAGTATCATTTTATTTTTCATCTTCCAATTATTTCTCGGCTTCCGGCTCATTTAGCAGCCTACCTCCACCGACATAACTCTTATTTGGAAAAACAACTCTTACCTGATAGGGAAACACTTCTCCACTCATGCTATCCTGATAACTTTTTTTCATGATAATTACCTGAAACTGAATCACATCATTTTCAATATAATAGATCTTATCCTCACCAGCTGGTCCAAGCCAGAGGTCATCAACCGGAGCTTTAATCTCTAAATTACCATAATCATTAACAAATTTTATTTTCTGATCACTTTTAACTTCAACCAGCCAGCCCGGCTCATTACCTACAGCCCGAAACTGTATCCCTTCCTCCTTTGCCTGTTGCCAGGCATCAGTTTCTTCAGCCTGAACTGCTGTCAAAAACATAAATAAAAAGACAATAACACTTACCAGTACGACAGATTTTTTCAAGAGTCTCTCCCCCTCTAAGCTTTAAAAAGAATATATTTTTCTTGATCAGTATAAACTATTTCCAGATCAAAATCTGAAGCAATTTTTTTAAAAGTTTTTTGATTATAAAAAACTATATGGGTAGGATCCCATTTATACCACCAGTCTTCAAACTCTTCCGATCCAGGATGAAAAGAAGTCATTACTGCCAGATAAGCATTTTCTCGCAGGTGAGATGTTAAAAGCTCCATTTCCTTAACCGGGTCAGAAAAGTGTTCAAAAACTTCAGTTGACGTTATTAAATCATATCTTTTGTCTGAAAATACTTTCTCCGGAAAAAAGTAAGGATCATAACGATCAACTTCAGGGCCACGGGACTGAATTAAATCTGCCAGCACCGGCCCGGGACCACAGCCAAATTCTAAAGCATCGTTTATTTTATCTAAATCAATATAGGGTTCTATAACTTCATCTAGAAAATCCTGAAACATCTGGACATATCCTTCATTTTGATGATTATTATCATGCCCCTCATATCGCTCTTTTTCCTCAGCCTGATCGACAATTTCAGCCGAATCTATAAAGATCGCCTCACAATTATGACAGTGGTAATATTTATCCTGGAGATCTAACGCTTCTAAGTCACTGCTTCCACAAACTTTACACTTCAAAACTTACACTCCCTTTAAATTATGTAAACAATTAATTCAAAAATTAGCTCAAACTAAAGCTGAATAGAATTTAGGCTCAGTTAGCGAAAATATTATAAATACCCTATATTTTATTATATTACATCCGGTCCACCTTTGTAAATCTATTTACTGTAAAAATTTGATTATCCAAAAAAATATTAAATTGTTAAATAGGAACTATAATTTATGTTTTAAAGTTGATAAGATTACTATGGATTAATAACCGCGGCTAATAGTTATTAATAAGGAGGATATTTAAATTGGCCAGAAAACGTGGTCCAAGATTTAAAGAATCAAGAAGGTTGGGTGTCAATATTTATGGACATCCAAAGGCAATGAAAAGAGCAGATGGAAGCTTTAACAGAGCAAATAAAAAGTTATCAAATTATGGTCAGCAGCTGCTGGAAAAACAGCGTCTGCGTGCATATTACGGACTGATGGAAAAAAAATTCAGCCGTTATGTAAAAGATGCTGCCAGTGAAGATGGTGTAACAGGAGATAATCTAATTAAAAAATTGGAAAAAAGACTTGATAATCTAGTTTATCGAACTGGTTTTGCACGCTCTATCAGGCAGGCCCGACAGATGGTTGTTCATGGTCATATTTTAGTTAATGGCAGCAAAATTGATATACCATCCTATCAGCTTAAAATTGGTGATCAAATTACTTTAAGAGAAAAATACAGAAAGAATAATTTATTTCGAGAAAATTTTCTGGATAGACACTTAAGTCCAATCAGCTATCTGGAAAGAAATTTTGACAACTTTGAATCAAAGCTGGTTTCAGAAATAGAAATAGATGAAATCCCAATCGAAATTAACGATCAGCTGGTAATAGAATTCTATTCTAGAAAATAAATTTAAAAAAGGTGCTTCAGACTGAAATCTATTATTCCGGTCTGCAGGCACCTTTTAATTATTGCATATAAAAAATTTATAGACAAAATCAAGCTATTTTTATCTACCTAAATAACCCCCGTCTACAGGAATTACGGCTCCACTGAGATAATCTGAGGCTGCCGAAGCAAGAAAAATTGCTGCGCCCTTCATATCTTCTGCTTTACCCCAGCGTCCAGCCGGAATTCTGGACATTATAAGTTTATTTCGTTCCTCATCATTTACCAGAGCCGTATTCATTTCGGTATCCATATAACCGGGAGCAATTGCGTTAACATTGATTCCTTTAGCCGTCCATTCATTAGCAAGAGCCTTGGTTAATTGAGCAACTCCACCTTTACTGGCTGCATAAGCAGGAACAGTATAGCCACCAAAAAAACTTAATAATGAAGCAATATTTATTATTTTCCCTCCTCCATTTTTAAGCATTTCAGTTGCAGCCAGCTGTGATAAAATAAAAACAGCATTTAAATTAACCTCCAGAACATCATCCCAGTCCTTAAGAGGAAACTTTTCTGCTCTGTGTCTACGCTGAATTCCGGCATTATTTACCAAAATATCAATCTGATCATCAAATATTTTCATAACTTTCTTAAATGATTTTTCTATTTGATCTCGATTACTTAAATCAAAGCTGATTCCAGTAACCTGATACCCCTGTTTTTTTAACTCAGATGCTGTATCTAAAACCCTGTTGGAAACCCCTGTAATTATAACTTCCGCCCCAGCTTCTAATAAACCTTCTGCTATCCCAAGTCCTAAACCACGACTTCCTCCTGTTACTAAGGCTTTTTTGCCTGTTAAATCAAATAATTTCATTTAAAACTCTCCTCTGTTTAGTTAAATTTAAAATCTCGGCCCAAAAATAATTTCTCTATTTAAACTTTTTCCACTGCCGCTTTCTTCAGTCAGTCTGTCTTTATTTCTGCTAACTTTATTATATTTGATAACTGCTGAATTTTATTTAGTCAGATTTATAAATTTTTTGTCTGGAATTTAGTTAAAGCTGTTTAAAACAAAAAAAGTATACCCTCTCTGACCGGGCATACTTTTAATTACAAAACTATTTTTGTTTCTGGAGTCGATTTTTATTAACAAAATCAGCTGCCAGATAGATATCTCTGCGAACAGCCAGTAAATGCTGATCTCGATATTCACCAGGTGGCTGACCCTGATATTTGCTAAAGGTTCTATTAAAATGATGAACTGTCTTAAATCCCGTTTTGCCCGCAATTTGGCTCAAGGTATCTCCGGATTCTTTTAGCAGCTCAGCTGCTTTTTGGATCCGATATTTATATAAAAAACTCATTGGTGTTAAATTATAATTTTCTTTAAAAATCTGACAGATATAACTCTGGTTATAGCCGAGCTCAGAAGCTATATCTTTTAAAAGTAACTCCCTGCTGTAGTTTTCTTCAATATAATTAAGGAATTTTCTGCAGAGCTGATTTTCAGTATTTTCTTTTAAACCCGGCCTCTGAGCAGCTTCTTTTTCTGCAGCCGAACTGTTGGAATTGACCCGTAAAATATTTATTAAGATCTGGAGCAAAAAGCTGTTTACCAGCTCCTGATAATAGTCCTGCTTTTTTCTGCCTTCCTGCCAAATCTGACCCAGCAGATTTTTGACCTGAGGCAGATCATTATACTCTCCTGCAGCCATTTTAACTCTGCTGGCAAATTGATCAACCTTAATTTTAAATTTGATATCCAAAGTTTTCAGAGTGTTTTTTTGATCGGCAGCTAATTTATGCGATTCTCCAGCTGCAATTAAAAATAACTTGTTTTGAGACAGCTGTTTTTCTAGCTCCTGATAGTAAAAACTGCCGGAACCGGAAACAATATAGATAATCTGAAAATAGGAATGGTGGTGTTTATTAAAATACCAGCCCGGTTGATAATCATAGCGAGAAATCCACATCGCCTCAATCTGATCAGTCAGCACTAAATTATCCCACCCTCTTAATTTTTTTATAAAAATCACATAAAACAGATAAAATCTCTAATTGAACTGCTACTGTAAAAATCACTTAAACCGTTTGCTTACCTGATAAAAACCAAAAAAATTAGATACCATTATTTTTAATTTAAAAACATAGCTCAATCCGAAAACTTTTTTATTTATTAATTTCATATAATTAAGCTTTCCAGATTTTTTGTGTTAAATTGATTATCTTCATTTTTGTTTTTTAATAATTTTGAAGGACTTATCGATTTATATTTATTTATAGCCTCTATAATATACTTTTTCACATTTTGATCTGCAGAATTCAAAGTTTCTTCTAACACTAGTTTAGCAATCTCTTTCGCCTCAATAATTAATTTTTCCTTTGTTTTTTTATGCTTATTGTTTTCAAAATGTAAAATATCTTCATAAATCATTTGCCCATATCTGTTTTTGAAAAATCTTTCTTGTTTATTTATAATGTTTAAATTCATACAATTTTTAGCAAGTAAATAAATAATTTCACTATTATACAATTTTGTCCCTTTAATATGTGATTCTCTTCCTATAACGAAAATCATTCTTCCTTTATTCTTAATTACTCGAGATAATTCCTTTAAAACCAAAGCCATATCTATACAATATTGCACAACTGTCATAAACCTATTTGACCGATGTTTTCTATTGGATCCCACTTCTGATTTAGCTATTTTTAATACATCATAGCCAATTAATTCTGTGGATTTTCGATATTGCTGATGATAATTATAAACATTTATGTATGGCGGAGACGTTATAACTAAATCAAACTTATCATCAGTAAATGAAACCCTTCTAGCATCTTCATTATTAATAATAATTTCTCTTTTTGAATATGGTAAGTTAATTAAAGTTTCTTTTAAATTTTTCCATTTTGAAAACAAAATTGTATTATTTATTTTTTTATTTTTAAGATCTAATAATATAATAAATGTTGACAACAATTGTAAATATTCACTATTACCAGAACATAAATCTAATAATTTATTAAAATGATAACTAAAATTATTTTGATTTATTTCTTTATGCTGAAATTCATTTTTTAACATTGATTCTATAGCTTTAACTATCATCTTTCTCTTTTTAACATTAAAGTTTATCCACCTGTAGGAACTAGCAATATAATAAGCACTTGGATTAATTTCTACTCCATAAGCAGATAATTTTTTCAAACCTGATTCATGTAAAACTGTACCACTCCCAACAAAGGGATCAAAAATCTTAAAATCATTTTTGCTATACTTCTCTAATAAAACCTCTATAAATTGAGGTGAAAATTGTCCATTCCACCTAAATAAATTGCTTCTTTTTTTATCTGAAATATTCAACTTATTTTGAGGAATCTCACTTTTATCATAAGGTATTTTATCAAATGAAAAATTTTTGCTCATTACTATTACACCCTTCAATTATATAAATTTATGGATTAGGATTTGTGACAGTAGGCAGTTTTGACCCTATATGGCCAACAATACATTTACCTGTCTCTGCGTGTGGATAAAAATATATTCGTCCTGCTTTAGAAGAACCTGTGAACCTAATATGCCAACTAAATAATAAAGGCTCATTATCTGGAGGACTGAAAGTGTGTTGTTCTTCATATCTATTCAAAGTTTCTTGAGATTCTGGATCAACATTGGGGATTTTTTCTCTCTCAAAAAATTCTCCATCCCAGGTTACAAAATAATCATTTAACAAATCCAATTTTTTTATGATTTGTTTAAACTCAGGACTTGTAACTCTAAATCCAGAAATCTGTTTTTTCACTGACTCACAAAAAACTAATTCAGAAAAAAACTCATTTCTTTTTTTCCATAATTCTTTACTATCATCTAAATTAGTTTTAGCTTTAGCTAATATCTCATTAATCCAATCTGAGTTATGATCAACATGCTCCACACTTGAAACATTATAAACACAAGTTTCTTTACAATTTACTTCAGTATCTTCGCCACTTTCTATTAATTTTCTATATTCACCTTGAATTTTACTAGTATTCCATAATTCATCTGATAAAAAACTAATTGCTAAAAAGTCTAATTCAACTGCAATAAGAAGCCCCTTAGAGCTTCTATCATTATAATAAAACTCACTTAATAAGTCAGATACATTCAGATATTCAGAAAAGAATTCAGCTCTATCATTCATCCTTATATAGACTCGCTTTAATTCTCTATCAATATCATGATCATTTCTCCATTTTGCAACTGGATAACCAGGAGCTAAAACTGTATTATCAAAACCAGTTTCCAAAATTATGGAACGAGATATGCCAGAATTTATTGCTTCTAAATAAACAAGCATAAAATCTTTAAATAATTTTTTCCCATTCTCTATATCAGTTGCTGGAAAATCCAAAGACAACTCATTTAAAACCATTTGCATATTATCACCTATTTGTCTAAAAAAATTCATTTAAGGCTTTATCCCATTCATCAAAAAAGCCCTTTGGCCATCTATCCAAACGACCATCTTCTTTTATCTGGGGAGAAACTATTTTATGAACTTTAATGCCTTCTTTGTCTTCTTTATCAAAAAAATGTAATCTTATTTTATTATTTTGAATATATTTTTTTCTAACTGACAATCTTATTCCATTAAGTATATGATCACTATGCGTTTCTACAATAACTTGGACTCCACCAGAACAGGCTTTTGCAATTAATTCTCCCATTTCTCTTTGACCTTGAGGATGTAGATGAGCTTCAGGGTTTTCAACAACTATAATATCTCCCTTCTTTGCTTTCAATAATGAAACAACAACAGGTAAAATATATGTTATCCCAAATCCAACATTAGTTGGCCTAAATTTATTTGTAAACTCCTTATTATTAGCAAATCTATATTGAAGGCCTATAAAATCAGCATCTGAGTAATCAGAGGTTTCAATTCTCAAACCAGGACTAATACAATCCATCCAAGCCTGAACCTGACTAAGTAAAGTTAATGATTTACTATCTTTAATTATTTCTTTATTATCAACTTTTTCATCTCCAAATACATGTAAATAATGTTGAACATATTCTCCCCGAATTCCTAATTTTTTATGTTCAACAACATTAAAATTAGATTTTTCAAATGATGTTCTAGGACCAATTCTCTCTGCACTTAAGTATTGAAATTGATCAGTGAATATGCTAATTTCTTTTAAAGGAGTTTCCTCTTGAAAATCATCTAAAGTTAAAAAGTTAGATTCTCTATTATAAATAAAAGTCCACTCATTTTCTCTTCCATTCCCTACTCCTAATAGTATATTTATTTTTTCTTCTTCTGCTCTTTCATATAATAAATCTCTTCCAGTTCCAATACTAATTAAATCTCCATTTAAGGATAATCCCTTAGATAGGACTTTTTCATCAAATGATTGTTTCAATAAAAGTAGTGACTGAATTACAGTTGATTTACCCATGCCATTTAAACCTGAAAATAAAGTTAATGGTGCTAAATCAATAGTTTGATTTTCAAAACATTTAAAATTTTTGAGACCAATTTTATTTAGGAGCATTTAGAACCTCCTCTACAATTGTACCAATGTCATTAAACCTGCCTTTTATAGCACTTTTTTTACTGCTATTTAAGTAATTATCAGCAAATTGTTCATCTTGATTCATTAATTTAATGAATCTATCAATGACTTGTTCCCCATTATTTCGTAATATTTCCAATTCGTCATCAGATAATTTACTAAAACAAACTGCCCATCCATCAAATAATGCTCTATTTATTGGATTTCTTCTTCCTGTTTTCTGATACATCTTCCGAAAAGCTCTATTACCAAAAATATCAAAAGATAACTCCATTGCTTTATCAAATTGAGTCTCTATCCTATTCAACCTGGAAGTGTCATAATTATTAATTTCTTCCATAGCTTCATTTAAATAATCGTCAATATATCCTTCATATTCCTCAATACCTTTTTCTCTGAATGCAATATATCTTAAAACAAATTCCCTGTCTCTCATCCTGTCATCCCTGATGCTTTCACAGGTAGCTTTTAAAAAGTTATCATTATTAGACAAATTTTTTAAAAAATTTGTAGCTTGACCCTGGTATAGTGCATGCCTAATTTCTTGTGAATTCAATTCTAGTCCTGATGTATTTATTCGTTTGAAAATATTATATTTAACAGAAGATGGAGTACCTGGTTTTATTACAAATGCTATTAATTCAGTTTCTTCCATTCTTCTAATATATGTCCTCGGCAAATCTTTATACCCACAACCCTCAAAATCACCCAGAAATTCTAGATTATGCAGTTTGAAATTTTTGTCAACAAAGAATTCCTTAAAGGTAGTTAGCCTTTGTAATCCGTCAATAATCAACCAATTATCTTCTTTACTACCATCAAAATAAAATGCTGGCAGAGGAATTCTTAACATCAATGACTCTATCAATCTACTTTTTTGTTGTTTATTCCAGAGTCCAGCTTTTCGTTGAAAATCAGGCATTAGATCAATTTCATTATGCTGTAATCGCTTTATTATAAGATCCATTGATAAATTCTTCTTTATTATTTCGATTTTTGTTTGATCAAAAGGTTCCATACTATCACGTAATTTATCAAAATCATCATCATTCATATCTTCCAATTCAACATTCTCAAAAATAATTTCTACATCATTCCGAATAAAGTAATCAATAACTTCATTAAAATTATCCATATTAAAGTCATGAGCAAATAATGAACTGAAAACAATAGTATGATTTAACCTATTATTTTTCTTTCTGGCAATTTTAATTAATTTATCAAGATCCTTTAATAATTTTTTTGATATATATTCTGATTGAGACATAATTACTCTCCTTTAAACTTTTCCTGAATTCATGACATAATAAAAGATCGAAAAATTATAAATGATAAGGTTCATTGTTATTAATTTTAAAGGCACGATAAATTTGTTCCAGCAGAAGCAAACGAATCATCTGATGAGTAAAGGTCATATGTGATAGAGAAAATCTGTAATCAGCTTGCTGAAGCACAAAATTGCTAAGTCCGGTGGCACCACCAATAATAAATGTAAAAGAGCTGTAACCTCTGACCTGCAGATTGTTAAGAGATTTGGCAAAACCAGTAGAAGTCATTGGTTTCCCCTTAACATCAAGAGCAAAAACATAAGTTCTTTCCGGAAGACTTTTAACTATTCGCTCACCTTCCAGAGCCTGTAGTGCTGCAATATCTTTCTGAGAAGGATTTTTCGGCACAAGTTCGTCCTTAAGTTCAATAATATTTAGATCACAGTATCGATTTAATCTCTTTTTGAATTCCTCAATTCCGGGTTCTAAAAAAGAAGATTTTAAACTGCCCACTGTAATTATATTAATAGCCAGCATTAGAATAATTCCTTTTCTTTTGTTTTTTTATCCAGTCGAAAAAGAGGGGTTGTTTTATCCTGAGCGGCACAGCCCATTCGCAAATCTCGTCCGACTTTTAAACCTGCTTCCTTAAGAGCATTATTGACTGTAATATAGGCCACCTTTGGGTTATTATTTTCCTCACTTAAATGGGCCAGCATAACTGTAGGAAAATTATCCTTAATCAATTTGGGAAGTAAGGCGGCCGTATCGTCATTAGAAAGATGGCCTTCTATTCCCTTAATTCTATTTTTTAAAAAATAGGGATACTTTCCTGTCATCAGCATCTCCAGATCATGATTTGATTCCAGCACAAAAAAGTCTGCTCCCTTTATTTTCCCAATAATCTCTTCATTCATCACACCTGTATCAGTAGCAAGTACAATCTTTTTATTAGCAATCCGACAAACATACCCTACAGGTTGAGAAGCATCATGAGAAATCGCATAAGGTGAAAAACTAAGATCACCAATCATAAAATCTCCAGTAAAAACTCTCCTATTTTCAGGGGCTATTTTACCAAGATCGGACTCGGCTCCACCCCAGGTACCATCATTAGCATAAATAGGAAGATCATAACGGCGGGACATTATTCCCACTCCTTTAATATGATCTTTATGTTCATGAGTAATCAATAAAGCATCCAGACTGGCTGGATCAAGGTCCAGAGCAGCCATTCGTTCTTCCAGGCCCTTACCACTCAAACCGGCATCAATTAAAACTGAATACTTGCCGGCCCTGATATAGGTAGAATTACCTTTGCTGCCACTGGATAAAACCGCTGTTTCGATCCTCACAATTTATTCACCCTTTGCTTCCATTTCTTCCTGCCAGCTTAAATGATAAATTAAAGAAACTATTCCAACTGCCAGGTCTTCATTTTTTACTTCAACCTCATCCGGTACATAAAGTCTGGTTGGAGCAAAGTTCCAGATGGCTTTAATACCAGCTTCAATCATCTGGTCAGCAACTTCCTGAGCTGCCGAACTTGGAACAGCAATTACTCCCAGTTTAATATCATTTTCTTTAACTATTTTTTCCATATCCTGAGCACTCTTTACCTCGCGGTCATTGATCACATTACCGATCTTATCGAGATCATTATCAAGCACATGTGCAATTTCAAAGCCCATCATGGCAAAACTTTTATAATTAACAAGAGCTCTCCCCAGATTACCAGCACCAACTAAAATTGCCGGCCAGACCCGGTCAACTCCAAGGATTTTACCAACAGATTTTTTTAATTCATTAACATTATAGCCAACTCCACGGCGGCCAAACTCTCCATAATAAGAAAGATCTTTACGTACCTGAGTTGAAGGGATATCCAGTTTACCTCCCAGGTCTTTAGATGAAACCACCTCGACATCTTCAAAAGTATCCATCTTATCAAGGCATCTGTAGTATAAAGGGAGCCTCTCAATTGTGGCCTTAGGTATGTTCTCTCTATTTTTCACTGTTCATTCCTCCCATTTTAATAATTATTTTACCTGACTTCCATTTGCGATATCAGAACTTACTGTTGACAGGACCATATTTCCTTCTGGATCAGAAGCTGCCAGAATCATACCCTCTGATTTAACCCCGAAAATTGTAGCAGGTTCCAGATTAGCAACAATTAAAATTTTGCGTCCAATTACATCCTCAGCAGCAAAATGCTTTGCAATTCCAGCTACTAACTGTCTTTCTTCCAGACCAATATCCACTTTTAATTTTAACAGTTTATTGCTGCCTTCAATTTTTTCTGCTTCTAAAATTTCAGCAACTCGAATATCCGCATCCATAAATTCTTCGAAAGTAATTCTATCTTTAATATCAACTAAATCCAAATCATTTACCTCCTCATTCTTTTCAATTTCATTCTCTTTTTTGCGACTTTCAATTTTTTCAAAATATTCTTCTAAATCTATCCTTGGAAACATAGGTTCCCCATTATAAACTTTAACTCCAGTTTTTAAAGCACCCCAATTAGCCGCTTCCCAGTCAGCAGCTTCTATTGCTGCCAGTTGGCCGAGCTGCTCCCCCATTTTATATGGTGCTTCTGTTAAAAATGGCTTTAACATCACGGCTGTAATTCTTAAAGATTCAAGCAAATTATAGAGTACAGTCTTCAGTCTTTCTCTTTTTTCTTCCTCTCTGGCCAGAATCCAGGGGGTTGTTTGATCAATATATTTATTTGTTCTGCGCACAAAATTCCAGATTTTTTCCAGTGCAGCAGTATATTTTAATTCTTCCATTTCAGCTTCTACTTCTTTTTTCGTCTGAGCAGCCAGATCGATTAATTCTTTGTCCACTGCTTCCTCTGCTCCTGGTTTAGGAATTTCACTATCGAAGTACTGTTCTACCATAGAAACTGTTCTATTTAATAGATTACCCAGATCATTTGCCAGATCAGAATTAATCCGTTGAATCAGAGCCTCTGTAGAATATTTACCATCTGTACCAAAGGCAACCTCACGCAGCAGGTAATAGCGAATAGCATCTTTGCCAAAGTCATTGATTAAAACAACAGGATCAACCACATTACCCTTAGATTTTGACATCTTTCCTGTTTCACTTAAAAGCCAGCCATGACCAAATACCTGCTCAGGCAGATCAAGTTCTAACGCCATTAATATAATGGGCCAGATAACTGTGTGGAAACGAAGGATATCCTTGCCAACAAGATGCAGATCAGCAGGCCAGTAATGTTCAAATTTCTCCTGATCTGTCTCATAGCCAATTGCAGTAATATAGTTGCTCAAGGCATCAATCCAGACATAAATTACATGGTCTTCATCAATCGGAACTGGAACTCCCCAGTCAAAAGTAGTTCTTGAGACACTTAAATCATCTAGTCCGTTTTCGATAAAATTAATCATCTCATTACGTCTTGATTCTGGTTCTATAAATTCTGGATGAGTTTTAATATGTTCTAAAAGGCGATCTGCATATTTGCTCATTTTAAAGAAATAGCTCTCTTCTTCTACCCATTCTACCGGGCGATGACAGTCAGGGCAAACTTTTTCTCCATTCTCTTCCTCCAGCTGTCTCTCAGTCCAGAAAGCCTCACAGGGAGTACAGTACCAGCCCTCATAATTACCCTTATAAATGTCTCCCTTATCATAAAGTTTTTTGAAAATTTTCTGCACTACTTTTTCGTGACGCTCTTCGGTAGTACGAATAAAGTAGTCATAATCAATATCCAGTTTATCCCATAAATCCTTAAAAGTAGCTACAATCTGATCCACATACTCTTTCGGTTCTTTACCCGCCTCCTGAGCCTTACGTTCTATTTTTTGACCATGCTCATCAGATCCAGTTAAAAACATGGTGTCATAGCCCTGCATCTTCTTATAGCGGGCAATTGTGTCGGCAGCCACTGTTGTATAGGCATGACCGATATGTAATTTATCACTTGGATAGTAAATTGGTGTTGTTACATAATAGGTGTCTCTACTCAAAATTGATCATCCTTTCCAAATTTAATCATGAATCTTTTGGCTTAATTGTTTTTAAAAATTGTACTAAAATTTATTCAAATTTATTTTTATCGACCGAAATGACCACTGCTTCTTTGTAAACCTCACTCTTGGGCAGATCTCTTAATTTTGCAACCTTTTTTATTGCCTGTTTTTTGGTCATCCCACTCTCTATTAAAAGTTTAAGATGTTCCAGAATACTTAAATCTTCCCAACCTTCATTTTCCTGCTCAACCTGACTGCGACCAGCAATAACTACAACGATTTCGCCTTTGATCTCCTGATCTCTCAGTGCTTCTTCCAGTTCGGCCACACTTCCATAGTATTTTTGCTCATGCATTTTGGTTATTTCTCTAGCAACAAGCGCCTGGCGTGAAGCCAGTTCCTGGCTGAACTGACAGAGATCTTTTAGTGTGTCTTTAAGTCTGTATGGTGATTCATAAAATGCTGTAGTATCCCGAGATAGTGCCAGCTCCTCTAAAAATTGCTGCCTTTTTTTACCAGAGCGGGGAATAAAGGCTTTAAAAGAAAAAGAAGAGATATCAAGTCCGGAAACCACCAGTGCAGCTAAAAAAGCACTGGGACCGGGAATAGGAACAACCTCAATACCGGCTGCTACTGCTTTTTTAACCAGAATTTCTCCTGGATCTGAAACTCCAGGCATGCCGGCATCACTGATCAAAGCAATTTCTTTCCCTTCTTTTAAAAACTGAATCAGCTCTTTACTTCTTTCTTGCTCGTTATGCTCGTGGTAGCTGAGCATCTTTTTTTTGATAGAAAAATAATTTAAAAGTTTCTGGCTTCGACGTGTATCCTCACAGGCAATCAGATCAACGTTTTTTAGAGTATCCAGCAGCCGCTGACTAACATCATCTAAATTACCAATTGGGGTTCCACATAAATATAGCTTTGCTGCACACAAAAAAATTCCTCCTGTAAATTGTTATAATCCATAAATATCTTTTAACTCCCTGGTATATTCACTGCTCTGTTCCTGATAAATTATCAACACTGGTTTAACCCGCAAACCAGGATTAGCTCCCTTTTTAGCCTTAAGCAAAAAAATATCAGCCTCACTGTCAATCCGGGCCTGCACCAGCCGCAGCTCCTTTGCCTGACAGTTGTGCCTGGCCAGAGTTTCTATAACTTCTGTCAATCTTTCCGCCCTGTGAACAAGAAAAAAATGTCCTCCATACTTTAAAAGTCTGGCGGCTTCTGCTACAACATCCTCCAGCTCAGCATAAATCTCATGCCTGGCAGCTGCCACAAAATCATTTTCCTTCATCTTCCCGGCCTGGACCGGCAGATAGGGAGGATTAGAAACTACTGCGTCAAAAGAACCAGCTTCGAAGACTCCTTCCAGCTGACAGAGATCTTCATTTATAATCTTAATTTGATTCTCTAACTGATTAAATTCCACATTCCTTCTTGCCAAATCAGCTGCTTCAGCCTGGATTTCTACTCCTGTTAATTCTAGATCCTCATTTTTATATGCTAAAAGCAGTGGAATTACACCACTGCCTGTACCAAGATCAATTACTTTATCTCCTCGACGGAGTTCCACAAAATTTGCTAAAAGTACAGAATCAGTCCCGAATTTAAAAAATCTATCATCCTGTATAATTTCGAGCTCATTTTCAATTAAATAATGAATCTCTTCCATCAATTATTTCTCCTTACCCTGGTTTTCCAGCAGATTTAAACAAAAAAGACAGTCTCCTTTTCTTTTTTCTCCAAAACTTAAAGGACAGACATGATAACCTTCATCATAAATATGAATCAAATTACTGTAACCTTCTTTTTCCACCACAGCCTCTTCGGCCTCTTCCTGATCTTTAAAAAGAAGAGATCTTAATTCTTCATTTTCCCGCTGCAGTTCTTCATTCTCCTGATATAATTTATAGGTAATATCTTTAAGTTTATGAAAACGGAGGGAAAGTGCCTCGATCTGTTCCTGAAAATGGGCAAGGCTGCTTAATATTTCCTGATCCATTAAATTTCCTTCCTTTCCATTTAATCTAAATCATATTCATCCAGATCATCTACATCCACTTCTATATTTTCTTCTGTTCCAATATCGACTTCCACTGTATGCTTAACCAGATTGCGATCTACAACTTTTCCTTTGCCCATTTCGAGTTCAATTTTTTCGCCAACATTGGGCATCAGTTTCTTTAGAGTTTTATAAGTTTGAGATTCATAGCGCAGGCAGCACATTAAGCGGCCACAGAGACCTGATATTTTGGAAGGATTTAGTGATAAATCCTGTTTTTTTGCCATTTTAATCGAAATTGGCTGAAAATCACGCAAAAAAGTTGCACAGCAAACCGGAAGTCCACAGGGACCCAGTCCACCCAACATTTTAGCCTCATCCCGAACCCCAATCTGACGCAGTTCAATTCTTGTTTTAAAAACAGATGCCAGATCCTTAACTAATTCTCTAAAATCAACTCTGCCATCTGCTGTAAAGTAAAATATAATCTTATTGTGATCAAAGGTATACTCTACATCAATTAATTTCATCGGCAGGCCGTGCTTATCAATTTTATCCAGACAAATATCGAAAGCTTCTGTTTCCAGTTCTAAATTTTTCTCATGTCTATCTCTATCTTTTAAAGTCGCCTTTCTGATAACATCCTTTAAAGGCGCAACTATTTCATCATCTGAGATTTCCTTTTTTCCAACAACTACTTCGGCATATTCTATACCCCGGGCAGTCTCCACTATTACATAATCGCCGGTTTTTATCTCTAAATCACCAGGATCAAAATAATAGATTTTTCCGGCTTTTTTAAAACTCACTCCAACTACCGTCTTCATTAAAATACACACCTCATTTATCTATTCTTGATCAGGCTGGCGCAGTTTGAAAAATAAGACTTCCAGACTAAGTTCTTCTCGAATATTGCGTTCAATATACTTTTCACTCTGAGCTATTAGTTCTAAATCACTGATCAAACCCTGCAGGCTCAGCTCTGCAGCAAGCCCTTTTAATTCCTCAAAATAGTCTTTATTAATCACTGCTTCCAGATAATCCTGTTTAATCATCATTATATCGCGATACCAGTCTGATAGCAAATCAAAACAGGGAAAATCAGCTTTAAGCAGTGAACTGATTTTTTCAGTAATCTTAAATATTTCTATCGTATTTTTGCTTTTTATATTTTTCAAAAAATCATAAATCAGCTGTCGCTGTTCAAAATAATCATCAATTTCTATAATTTCTAAAGCTCGTCCCGGACTTCCAGCTGCTGTCAGGCTGATAATTTCTGCTTTTTCCTGACTCAAACCTTTATCCAGGAGTATATTTTTAATCTTTTTTTGGTCTACATTGCGCAGTTTAATCTGCTGACAGCGAGAGACAATTGTCGGCAGCAGTTTGCCACTATCCTCAACCAGCAGTATTATAGTAGCAAAAGAAGGTGGCTCCTCCAGAGTTTTTAGAAGCGAGTTAGCTGCTTCTTTTGTCATTTTTTCAGCTGCTTCTATTATATAAATTTTATGATCACTATCATAAGGCTTATAAGCAATTTCCTTTTTCAATTCTCTAATCTGGTCAATTGAAATTGCGCTTTTACCTTCCAGCACAGAGATCACTTTATAATCAGGATGGTTTTTGTGATCCATTTTGCGGCAGTTAATACAGCTACCACAGCTGTCAGCTTCAGCTTCCTCACAAAAACTGGCCTTTGCAAATTCAAAAGCCAGTTTTGATTTGCCGCTGCCTTCTCTGGCTGAAAAAAGATAGGCATGGCTAATTCGTTCATTTTTTATTTCATCCTGCAGTATTTCTACTGCTTCTTTCTGTCCAATAACTGAGTTAAAACTCATTTAAAAACTCCTTTAAAATTACTGTGAATATCTTTTTGAGCTATTGATTTTTTAAGCTAATAACTTAAAGATAAAAATTGAAATTCAAAACAAAATAAATAATTAATAAATCTCATTAATAAACTACATCTTAATAAATTGCTCTACATCAATAATAAAGACAGTTGCTCCTCCAATTTTAATTTCCATGGGGAAAGAATAATATCCTTCTAATGAATTTGCAACAGGTGACATTGGTGCCACAGTCTTTTTTCTCGACTCACAATTTTCTTTGATAATATCCAGAACTTCTTCCACATGTTCCTCATCTGAACCAATCATAAAGGTAGTATTACCTTCTCTTAAAAACCCACCTGTTGATGCCATTTTTGTTGCCTGAAAACCGGCTGTTGTCAGTGCTTCCAAAAGATCAGCTGCATCATGATCGTGGACCACAGCCACTACCATCTTAACTGTTTTACCTGTTTTTGCTCTTTTTTCCATTAGAATAACCTCCTGGCGATAATTTTTTTTATATCATTCTGGACTTCAGCTTCAGTTCCGCCCGCATCTACCAGGGCAAATCTATTAGACTCTGCCATCTCAAGATAAGCATCCCGAACTCGCTGGTGGAAATCATCTACCTCTCTCTCCAGTCTGTCTCCTGCCTCATCAAGGCTCATAGCTCTGGCTCTTTTTAAACCTTCTTTAATATCTATATCCAAAATAAAAGTTAGGTCAGGCCAGGTAGAATCAATTACCCAGTCATTAATCTGATAAACCATATCATAATCAAGACCTCTTCCTGCAGCCTGATAGGCCAGATTTGAATCTACAAATCTATCGGAAATCACAATTTTCCCCTGCTCTAAAGCAGGTTTTATCTTTTCTTTAACATGCTGGGCTCTATCAGCGGCATATAGAAGAATCTCCGTTCTGTAATCCATTGAATCATACTGAGGATCCAAAAGCAGCTGTCTGATTTTTTCACCTAGAGGTGTTCCTCCTGGTTCCCGGCTAACTAAAACATCATAACCCTTTTTCTGCAGATAACCCGCAAGTAGATTAATCTGAGTTGTTTTTCCCGAGCCCTCAATACCTTCAAATGTAATAAAAAAACCTTCTGCCAAAACTGCCAGCCCCTCTCTAAGCTTTGTTAAAATAATCTTATTTATAGTATAATTATATAATAATCCCCTGTTTAATGCAATCAAGCTCCGGAGTAGATTTATTCCTTGATTAGAAACTTTTAATAATTTTAATAAAAAAACCGACTCGACATCCTCAATCTTTCCAGGAATGTCTGTCGGTTTAAATGTTATCCTAAATATTTATCCTTTTTTGTTGATTTAATCCAGACTCAAGCTTAAATTTAAACTTCCTTCTTCTTTTTCAGCAGCAGCTTTATCTTCAGAATCAGATTCAGCTGACATATTTTTCATTTTAACCTCTCTGGCTGGAAAGGCATCTTCCTTTTCTTCGATATATTCTGAAGCTTCAATGGCTGCTTTGGCACCAGAACCGGCCGCAATTACCACCTGTCTGTAATCCGGATCCTGCACATCTCCACAGGCAAAAACTCCCGGCACATTAGTGTGCTGTTTTTTATCTGTTACAATATAACCATAATCATCAAGCTCGATCTGTCCGTTCAGGCACTCTGTCCTGGGATGATGACCAATAGCAACAAATAGTCCGTCTACATTAAGATCTCTTTCTTCATTAGTTTTATTGTTGAAAATGCGGAGACCTTCCAGTTTCTTTTCACCTTTAAGACTTTTAACCTCGGTATCCCAGAGAATCTCTATATTCTCTTTAGCTTTTACCCGATCACCAAGGATCTTTGCACCTCTAAATTTATCGCGTCGATGTAGAATATAAACTTTAGAAGCAAATTTGGCTAAGAATGTTGACTCCCATAATGCTGTATCTCCACCACCTACAATGGCAACTTCTTTATTTTTAAAGAATGCTGCATCACAGGTCGCACAATAAGAAACACCATTACCGCGGAGACTATCTTCTTTATCAAGACCCAGAGTTTTAGGTTCAGCACCGGTAGCAATAATAATTGAATCGGCAATATATTCTCCAGCTTCTGTTTGAACAATAAACTTATCTCCAGAAAAATCAACCTCTTCGGCACTCTCATATTCAAGGCGCACCCCGAAATTCTCGGCCTGTTCTGTCATCTTTTGAGTTAATTCAAAACCACCTATTGGTTCCGGAAAACCAGGATAATTTTCAAGTTCTGAAGTTGTTGTAATCTGTCCACCTGGCTCAGGACCATTTAAGACCAGTGGAGCTACCCCATTACGCGCAGCATAAATAGAAGCAGATAGACCACCAGGTCCACCACCAATAATAATTAAGTTCTCTTCCTGTCTATTTTTATCGCTCATTTTAATTCCCCCCGTTGTAAACTTTGATAGCATAATAATTATTATCATTTTAAAGCAAATTTGTTTTGGCTCTTTTTAACTTACAGGTATAATCTTAATACTATTTAGCTTTGATGTCTGTAAAATTAGCAACAAAGCCTTTTAAGCTCTGACAATTACTTAAAATTATTTGCAAAAAACAAAAACTCTCTGCTAAAATGCAGAGAGCGGTTTTTTATCTATTTGTTAATTGGTTAATATAAATTTTATTACTTAATCAACACTGTAATTTGGAGCTTCTTTAGTTACTTTTACATCATGAGGATGGCTCTCGCGTAAACCTGCTGCAGAAATTCTGATCATCTGAGAATCATTGATCAGAGAATCAATATCTGGAGTTCCACAATAACCCATACCAGACTTTAAACCACCCAGCAGCTGATAAATAGTTTCGCCCAGAGTTCCTTTATAAGGTACCCTTCCTTCAATTCCTTCAGGCACAAACTTCTCCGCTTCTGTCTCATCTTCCTGAAAATAACGATCCTTACTTCCTTTTTTCATAGCACCAACTGAGCCCATACCACGGTAAACTTTGTAACTTCTGCCCTTATAAATCTCTAATTCTCCCGGGCTTTCTTCTGTACCGGCAAGCAAACTTCCAATCATTACTGTATTGGCACCAGCAGAGATAGCTTTAACAATATCTCCCGAATATTTAATACCACCATCAGCAATAATTGTTTTGCCATGTTTTTTAGCTACCTCTGCAGCATCATTGATTGCCGTGATCTGAGGTACACCAACACCGGCCACAACTCGAGTAGTACAAATTGAACCAGGACCAATCCCCACCTTAACTACATCAGCTCCAGCTTTAATTAAAGCCTCTGTCGCCTCAGCTGTTGCTACATTACCAGCAACAACAGGTAGTTCTGGATACCGGCTTTTAATAGCCTCAACAACATTCAGTACATTTTGCGAATGTCCATGTGCTGTATCAATAACAAGAATATCAACTCCAGCCTCAACTAAAGCGGCCACTCTCTCGTCTGTATCATTGCCTGTACCTACAGCTGCTGCAGCCAGCAATCTTCCCTGCTGATCTTTAGAAGCCAGCGGATACTGTTTTGCCTTTTCTATATCTTTGATAGTAATTAACCCTCTTAAAACACCATCCTCATCTACAATCGGCAATTTTTCGATTTTATGTTTTCTCAGCTGCTCTTTGGCTCCCTCCAGATCAGTTCCAACCGGAGCAGTAACCAGTTTTTCATCTGTCATGACTTCCGAAACAGGACGCTTATAATCCTCTACAAAACGAAGGTCTCTATTAGTTAAAATCCCGAGCAGTTTTTCGTCTTTATCCACAATTGGCACTCCAGAAATATGATATTTCGACATCAAAGCTTCCGCTTCTTCAATCAGAGCATCCGGAGTTAAAAAGAAAGGATCAACGATAACTCCACTTTCAGAACGTTTTACCCGGTCAACCTCTGCAGCCTGAACTTCAATCGGCATGTTCTTATGAATAACACCGAGACCACCTTCTCTGGCCATTGCAATTGCCATATCACCTTCTGTAACCGTGTCCATTCCTGCAGAAATGATCGGGGTGTTGAGATAAATTTCATCAGTCAGTTTAGATCTTGTACTTACCTCTTTGGGAACTACATTTGATTCAGCTGGTACCAGTAGAACATCATCAAAAGTCAAGCCTTCTTTAATTATTTTTTCCATAACCAACCTCCTTGATTTTTTAAAAATTAATATTTAAAAATACAGAGAACTGCTAAAAGAACTTATAAATATGTAATAATTGAGATAAATGGATAATAATTTAGTTTTTTTGTAATCTAATATTTTAAGTATTTTAACAAAGCCTGGGGTTAATGTCAAGGGCATAAAACGTACACGCACCGTGAACCACCCGATTTATGTCGAAATATCTGCTTAAATTTTTACTGCTAATATAGAAAAAAGCCCCTCAGAAAGGGACTTCTCGAGCTTATTTAGTCTCTTTGGTGCAACCAGCGACAAAATCCGACAGGTGCACGGTACGTGTACATGAACGCTCATAAATGAATATAAACGAAAATGGTTATAACTCTCTTCTTCCCTCCAGAGCCTTAGAAAGAGTTACCTCATCTGCATATTCTAAATCTCCCCCCACAGGGATTCCATGAGCTATTCTGGTCACCTTAACTCCCAGTGGTTTAATAAGTTTAGCCAGATACATTGCAGTAGCATCCCCCTCAGCATTGGGATCAGTCGCCACAATAATCTCTTTAACCTCATCTTTTTCCAGCCGGGGAATCAAATTCCTAATTTTTATCTCATCAGGTCCAATTCCATCCATCGGTGAGATAGCTCCATGCAGCACATGATAAAGTCCATTGTACTCACCAGTCTTCTCCATAGCCACCACATCACGGGGACTTTCTACCACACAGATCGAAGTCCTGTCCCGATCGTCAGACTGACAAAAAGTACATGTCTCACCTTCAGTCAGATGATTACAGTTTGAACAGTAATTAATTTTTTCGCGAGCCTCAATCAGAGCATCCGAAAGGTTTTTAACATCACTTTTAGGCTGACCCAGTATATAAAAAGAAAGACGGCGAGCAGTTTTAGGCCCAATACCGGGCAGTTTACTGAGCTCGCCGATCAATTTCCCCATAGGTTTAGGATATGGATTCATTAGGGCATCCCTGGTAGATTCATACCACCAGTCACTTTACCCATTTCGTCATTTACCATTTCCTGAACTTCGCGCATACCCTGATTAACTGCTGCCAGCACCAGATCTTCCAGCATTTCTACATCGTCAGGATCAACTACTTCAGGGTCAATCTGCAGGTCAACAACTTCCTGTTTACCATTAACTACTACCTTAACAGCTCCACCACCAGCAGTTGCCTCAAGTGTCTTTTCTTCCAATTCTTCCTGCATCTTAGCCATCTTAGCCTGCATTTTCTGTGCCTGTTTCATCATTTTTTGCATATTCATTATTAATTTCCTCCTCTATTTTCTAAAATTGATTGGTCCACTTCAATAATCTCACCAGAAAAAATTCTGGCTAAACTCTCTATATCCAATTCCCCCGCCTGATCGCTCAAATCTGTTGATTGCGAAGCAGGTTCATCCTTCTCAGAATTAAAATCTTCTACCAGATCAACTTCATCACTCTCAACTTGACTGGAGACTGCTGGTTGATCAATTGGTTGGTCAGTTATTTTTTTTTTAGCACCAAGCTGGAATTCTATTTCAACAGCTTCATTTAATGTATTCCTCAAAACTCTGGCTACCATTGCCTGATTGGAAGAAGCCCCTTTATAATGAAATTTCTTTGATTCAGGAAAAGCTATAATAATTGTCTTTCCTTCCACTGCTGTAGGAGCACCCTCTCTCAAAAGTGCCTGAACTGATACATCTAGCTGACGAATTTCTTTTAAAACCCGGGCCCAGTTTTCCTTAACCTTCTGTAAGCTAACCGCACCACCAGAATTATCAGACTGGCTGACCGTTTCGTCTGAAACTTCTTTTTGGGCTGTTGTTTCCTCCTGAGCAATTTTATCATCGTTCTGACTTCCTGCTACAGTCGGTTTCTGTTCATTTTTCTGCTCACTTTTTTGTTCATTTTTTTGTTCATTTTTTTGTTCCAGATTTTCGCTTTCTTTTTGCTCCTCAGCTGTTTTTTGCTCAGCTTTATTTATTGACTCAGGCTGATTAACTGTTTCCATTTGGGCAGCAGATTTTTTAGTCTTAATTTTCTGCTTAAAATCAGAACTATCATTCCCGGTTAAGAAATTATCTAATTTAAACTCCAGTTCAGAAAGACGGGCCTCCAGTGAGCTGCCACTGCTTCCCCTACTACTTAATTTTATAACACTTATCTCCAATTGTAAACGGGGTCTGGCACTTGAGCGCAGCTTTTGCTTTAAAGAAGCAAACTCATCTATAATTCGAGTTATCTTTTTGGTACTCAAATTAGCAGCAACAGAAGCGATTTCTTCTAAATAGCTACGAGAATACTCTAAAATTCCGGAATCAATCCCACATTCTTTAATCAGAAGTAGTTCGCGGCAGTATTCTATTAATTCTTCACTGAACCGCTCGATTCCAAGACCTGAATCCAGCTGTTTATTCAATAATTGGAGAGCCTGCTGACTCTGCTCCCTGCTTAAATAAAGTAAAAATTCTTTTAAATCCGATTTATCAATTCTGCCCAGCATCCTGGAAATCTCATCAGCACTTAACCGACCATCACTAAAAGAAATGGCCTGATCCAGAAGACTAATTGCATCTCTCATTCCACCCCGGGCACTGCGAGCTAAAATATCCAGAGCTTCTCTGTCTATTTCATAACCTTCCGCCTCTGCAATATATTGCAGACGTTTTTTTAAATCAGATAAGGTTAATAAAGTAAAATCAAAACGCTGACAGCGGGACATAATAGTTGTAATAACTTCGTGGGGCTCTGTTGTTGCCAGAATAAAAACTACACTCTCAGGTGGCTCTTCGAGAGTTTTTAAAAGGGCATTAAAGGCTCCTTTGGTCAGCATATGCACCTCATCAATGATATAAACTTTATACTGTCCCTCACCCGGGTAAAATTTGACCTTTTCTCTCAACTCTCTTATCTCATCAATACCACGATTAGAAGCCGCATCGATTTCAATTACATCAAGCGAATTGCCTTTTTCAATTCTCTGACAGGAATTACACTCTCCACAGGGTTCGAACTCAGCTGAAGGATTAGCACAGTTTAGTGACTTGGCAAAAACTTTCGCTGTTGAAGTTTTTCCCGTTCCTCTGGGACCAGCAAAAAGATAAGCGTGTGCTACTCTGTCATTTTTTAAAGCATTTTTCAACGTTATTTTGACCTGATCCTGACCGATCAGATCATTGAAATTTTCTGGCCTGTATTTTCGATAAAGAGAGAGAAAGGACATTTTTTTCACCTCAAAAATAGTATTATATAACAAAAACACCCTATTCCGGGTGTTTTAAAAAAGTGGCCGCACACCGAGCTTCGAAGATTTTCTCCCAGGCGTTACCCTGACAGTTGGCTCGAACCAGGCACCCTCGCGGCACATGAAGCGACTTGCTTACCGCTGCTTCCTCCCGGACCTGACGGGGTTCACAAGACTTCATTGCGCGAGACCCAATTGTCAACACTACTTATCAGGGCCAGACCCTGAAAGAAAAAATCCTCAGCCACGGCGTCAATCCTGCTCTAGCGGTTTGCAGGTTACAGGGCACCGCTACCACCCCATTTAGTGCGGCCAAATCTTAAGCAAAAATTATAAAATTTTAATGGCGGAGAGGGAGGGATTCGAACCCTCGGTAGGTTTGAGCCTACACCCGCTTTCCAGGCGGGCCCCTTAAGCCAGACTCGGACACCTCTCCGTTTTGGAGGTTAGAGATTGGAGGTTGGTAATTGCACTGAAACTTTCTTTAATATTACGCAAGGTTAGTTTCAGTATTTGGCCATCGAGGCCGTCAGAAGTTAGTTAACTAACTCAATTACTCCAATTCTAAGTCTCTACTTTGAAAATTTATATATAATCTATGGATGATAAAATCTAATGGCGGAAGGAGAGGGATTTGAACCCCCGAGACAGCAAAACTGTCTACTCGATTTCGAGTCGAGCGGTTTCAGCCAGACTCACCCATCCTTCCGTTTTCTTAAATCACGGAAAAAATCTTTTAAAAGCTGAGCTGATTCTGCTTCCATTACTCCTGCTTCAACTTCCACCTGATGATTAAAGCGTTCATCATTTAAAAGCTGATAGAGACTTTTGACAGCTCCGGCTTTGGGATCGCTGGCTCCGTAAACAAGGCGCTTAATCCGAGACTGCAAAATTGCTCCTGCACACATGGGACAGGGCTCAAGAGTCACATAAAGCTGGCAATCTTCCAGGCGCCAGCTAGCCTCATTTGCGGCAGCTTCTCTCAGAGCAATCATTTCAGCGTGAGAAGTTGGGTCCTGAGTTTGCTCCCGGAGATTAAACCCACGGCCAACAACCTGATCATCACAGACAACAACTGCACCGATTGGAACTTCAGCTCTTTGATAAGCCTTCCTGGCTTCTGCCAGGGCCATCTTCATATATTTTATATCATCTTCCATAGAATAACTCCTGCAAAAATACAATATTTCAACTTGCAACATCAACTATTATAACAGCTGCTCATAATTTTTGCAAGCATTTTCTCCGAAAAATTTATCTGACTTCAAGCAGCTAACAGACACTTCCCTCAATCAGCTCTATTTTCAACTTTAAAAGCAAAAGAAAACGCCTGCAGAAGCAGACGTTAAGTACTTTTTCTTTTATAAAAATCTATTATATTTACTATATTGCAAAAACGTGCACTTTACTCTCAGATATTATAATTAATTTTTAGGCCAGTCGATTTTAAAATCAACCGCAAATGGTTTTACTTCTTTATCCGCAGCTGCAACTACTTTAACATCCCAGGTTAAATTGGCCCTATCCAGTGTCCTATTTGTTAAAACTGGTCGGCTTTGACTAACTTTTACCCAATTTTTATTTAAATTATTTCTAACATAGACATCCACCCCATTAAGCTCGGGTGTTTCAGCATATATTTCCCAGGGAAGATTAGAGCTGATAACTGTCTCGCCTGCAGCTTCGATTTTCATTACCTTTTGATCTGCATCTATATTTTTATTAGCAAATTCACTTTCAAAATTAACTGCTCTTCTAGTTTCTAATTTCTGTGTAGGTTCGATAATAGTCACTGACATTCCAACTCTAGCACTATCCGCCGCCACCTGTAGACTTAAACTTAAAACTAGAAAAAGAACAATTAAACTAATTTTTTTTAACATTTTTTCCTCCTTTTGCAGCCAGGCAGTCTGATCTGCTCAGACCCTTAGCTTTGTGTCCCTACTTCACAATAGGTTTACCCCTTCAAGGAGAGCACAAAATATAAAACCTGCAGTCATAATGACAGCAGGAAGACATATAACCCTACTTAGGTAGTCAGTCAACCGTAGTTATTAAACCTTAGGTTCCAACTTTGCGCCTCTAACCTTTCGGAAAAAGTAGCCCTTCTCTGCCAGGGTGATTATTTACTTTAACTTAATTCTACTACAAATTAATCTTCTTTGTCAAGAACTTTTAAAGATGATAAAAGTTCCTTCAAAGCCGACTTTAAAAACAAAACCATCCTATCTTTCTACCTCTTATTATAAAGAAGCCACAAACTCTCATTATAAAGGGTCTACAAATCAAATTATCATAGACCCTTTCTATAATAATTATTACAAGCTGAAACATTACTCAAAAGTAACGGTAACAAAAAATTGTCCACTATATAAACCAGGATCTAAATTAGCATTAACATCCAGAGTTGCTCCGATATTAAAAATACCATAACCATTTCCATCCAGGGTTTTGCTATCATTGTCAGTTACAAAAGTGCTGACAGTCATCTTATTATTTGCATCATGGCTTATAATAGTCTGATCAGTAAAATTAATATTATACTGAGTATATGGAAGCCAGATCACTTCAATAACAGCAGGCTGCTGATTACCATCATGATAGCCAGAATAACCATTTCCCGTTGTTAAAACACCGGCGGGGTCAACTGTTATTGTGCCATCAGCTGCTGTAAATGAACCAAAATAAAGATCTTCCAATTTTGCAATTGATACCGGTATAAACTGTCGGGGCTCGCCAATTTCTATCCACTGATTCGGCTGAGTATAACCTACATAATAAGGTTGTGATAAATCTAAGTCACCAACATTTATTTCAAAAGTAATCTGCTGACATTCTCCTTTATTCAAAAGAGTTATTGGTTTAGAATCTATATAATCAACTTCGCTTTTTTGATCATTGAAGTAAATATCCCGTTCGATACTACCATCCTGATCGGCGCAGACAGTAACAGTTACTCGATAGATATCATCTACAATCGTAACCTCATAAATACTAAGTTTAAAAGTTCTGGGTGGATAAGCATATTCATTTACTATTTCTAACTCCACCGGATTTTCGCTGTCATTTAGATCAGTAATCTGCACCCTGTTACCGGCTGGATAAAAAGTATCAAAACCAGAAACCGGCCGCTCTTTAACATAATACTCTCCCGGAGCTAAATTACAAAAAGTATCCTCCCAGTTGTTTTGCTCATTCAAATAAAGTATACCGACAACTTTATTATCAGAGGAATTATAAATATCGACTATTACCATCTCAGGCGCCAGCAAATCATCCCCATCCCAGCTCTTGCTAACTTTTAAACAGCCAGCGTTTTCCATAACTGTTGCAGATGCAAATAAAGAGAATATTATTATTGAAAAAATGCTAATACTTAATACAACAGCAAGCATTTTACTTTTTCTCATCTCATACTCCCCCTTCCTTCATTAGTCAGTTAAAACAATTATACTTTCGAGGGTTTTCAGGAAAAGAACCAATCGGTCCCTTTCCTGAAATTATTTTAACTACTTTCTTTTTAATATAACCTGCAGATCATTAAGATATCCACCACTTTTAGGAATACTTATCTCCTGAACTTCATTCTCGACTAACTCTCTTCTAGCAAGTGCTTCAGGTGAAATCCTCAGTAGATAATTACCCGGTCTCAGCTCAGCCAGATAAAAATAGCCGTCATATGCTGTTAGCGTACTTCTGACAACATTATTTTCACTGTCTAAAAGCTGAACTTCAATATTTCTGATACCGCTTGTGCTTTCTCCTCTGTCTAAATAAACATAACCACCAAGTTCTCCAGTCATTATAACTGGTAGTTCTAAATAAAAAGTCTGTCCGGCCCGGGGAACAAAGCTAACTCCCTCAGGGTCACTGACCAGAAATGGATCGATTAAAGATTCAAGATCTATCGCAATATCAGTTTTTAGATCAGGTCTCAATCCATAAATAAATGCTTTTCCATTTTCATCAGTTCTGACATCAGCTGTGCGACCATTTATTTTAAAAGCAACAGCCTCTACAGGTTTTTTCTCCTCACCTGTATCCAGATAACTTGTCACCAGAACAGCACCCTCACGAGCAGAAGGACCAAGTGCTAAATGATAAGGATCTTCTTTAAAATCATCGCGGCCAAAACTGGTTGAAAAACTAAAGGCCACTGTAAAATCACCATCATCCCGGTAACTGGTATTTATACCCCAGGAGTAATAGTCGACATCCTGTACTATACCTGCAGAATAGGTATTTTCGCTCCGGTCAAGATTTCTGCTGAAACCCAGATTAAAACGATGATCTGCATTTAAATAACCCGAGAGATCTGCTGACACTGTTTCTAAGTCAAAGGGATTAATATCATAACCCAGATTTCCCTGTAAACGATAATCCCTCATCCTGGTTCGAACTGCAAAATCTCCACTACCTTCAGTCTCATCTTCCTGCAGCTGCAGATTTAACCTATTTATAAAAGAATATTTTTTATAGGAAGTTGAAAGTCGATTATAGACTTCAGTTAAAATATCACCATTATAATTTTCTTCTCTGGTCAGATCAAGGCGGACACCCAGGCTGGAATTTGAGAGGAAAGGAAAGTTTCTTCTCAAATCAAGACTGGTTCTCCGATTAAGATTCGAAACTGTCTCACTCCTATAGTCATCAAATTCAGCATGGGTTAAATTAATTCTGGTGCCAGAAAGATCAGTGGAAAATCCTAACTCAGCTCCCTGACCTCCATCAAGAGCATTCAAATAATTAGCTTCCAGATAAATCTGACTTAAGGATGTTCTTAAACCCAGACGAAGAAAATCTTCTGTTTGATCAGATATGGGTAGTCGAACATAATTTGTAACTAGAGAAAGATTCGGATTTATTCCCCGGCTAAACTCAACAGATATCCGATTCTGATCCTGATCATCACTGCCTATTTCAAACTGATAGCGATTTTCGCCGGGGGGAATCAAAGTAGAATCAACCCTTATTTTCTTAACTTCTTCGTACTTACGACCAAATTCATCATAAAAAACCAGAGTAAATTCATTGATTCCATAACTAATAGGAATATTTTCAAATCGATATCGTTCCTCTTCATTTGAAGTCTGATAATCAATTAAATTTCCATTATCATAAAGCTCAACTTCCCAGTTTTCAGGTAATTCGCCCTCTAAACTATGCGAATAAAAGTCTCGGGAGCGGCTGTAGGGATAACTACTAACTGAAATCCCCTGCACTGATTCCCAGGAAGAAATATCGCTAACCGCTGACTGACTCAGGTCTCCAAGCCAGAACTCATGAGCGTTTAATGGTCCCAGGAGATCTGGATCCGGTGAGCGACGTCCCAGCCTCCCACTAACATCTTCCAGTGGATCATCCAGAGGCCCCGAAATAAAAAGTCTGCCATTTAGATAAAATATATCTCCAGCTAGATTTGTATAATGTCTGGGAGTCGAATCACCAGAAAAATAAAGTCTGTGATCAACAAAAGGGCCATTAAAAAGACTGTATGGATTTTCAACCGCTGGATAAATAGGTCGCTCAGCTCTACCCGTCCGATTAGAGAGCCTGTCCCAGCGATAGCGCCTGTCTATCTTTTCCTGAATGGGAAGCGGCTTTTCTGTTTCCACAGTCAAAGTCGCCCTAAATAAATCAAGTTCCAGACTAAATGGAAGCCATTCTGATATTAATTCTGTCTCCAGATAAATATCATCCCAGTCCACTTCTGTTTTATATTTATTTAAGGAAAATTCGCGCCCATTAGAGATAGCAATTCCCTGATTAAGATTTAAACTGTATTTTTCGGCTTCTTCCCAGATAAAACCTTCGACCAATCCCTGCTCCGGAATTATTTTAAATGGCAGCTCCAAAAATGCCAGCAGCTGTCCGATTGGAAGCAGAACAGTTTCGTTAAAGCGATAAGCTGTCAGAAACTCGTCTTTTAATCCCAAATTATTTAACTCTACCTCAAGCAAAATTAAATTTTCATCTTTAAGAACTAAATTTCCCTCTGTTTTTTCCTGAGCATTAAGAGGACTAACAAAAATAAAGATTAAAAACACTAAAAATAAACCCTCTACAATTTTTTTCATTTGTGATAACACCTCACTTTAAAAGCAAGATCAAAGTTTTAATTCATTTCTGGCCAGAATTTCTCCTCCCTCTGCGGATATTTTTTTATAAATAACCTCCAGAACTCCTTTGTCAAGATTTAAACTGTCGGTATTTTTAAGGCTTATTTTATACTTTCTTTTCTCAATATCAGTATAAATAGCTGTTCCTCTAATTGCACCGACTAATTTCTTTTCTCCACTATCATCAAAATAGCTAACTTCAATATCTCCATATTCAGACTGATTACCGGTTCTTATAATAGTCAGAGCAAGTTCTGGTATTTTTGTCTCCAGGTTGTTACTTAGCTCTAGATCTGTAATTTCTAATTCAGCCCCGGTTTCACCATGACGAATAATAATTGGAATAGAAACCCCATAAACCGTTTTTAAGGCTATATTGATTCCTGTTTCAGCGTTATCTCCATTTCCCTGCTCACCCTGATCCGGAATCTCCTGAAACAGCATGTGAGCTCTATATTCTCCAGAATTCAGGTCGAATGGAATCATTAATTGGATTCTAACAACCTGAGCCTGTCTCGGAGGAAGAACAACCTGTCGGGGAGAATAACGGATCAAATCTCTGGCAAAATGGGATTCAATTCTTTCTTCTCTATTATCGGCAATAGCAAGTTCTTCTATATCACCTGTTTGTTTCATCTCCAGGTTAATCAAAGAAATTCTATAAGTGGCTGTTTCCTGGTCAGGGTTGATTAATTTAATCGTTGCTGATCTTTGTCCGTTTTCTAAAATAAGACGGGTAGGATTGACAGTTACATTTGCCTCCACTTCTAGAGTCAAACTTAATAAGATAATCAAAAATATTAATGATAAAACATAATAATTTATTGCTTTTATTCTTACTTTTGTAATATCCAAAGTATAACCCCCCTTAGCTCTTCCACTAAAACAAATATACCTTTAGCTTTAGCTGGCAGAAAATTCTATTCTGCAGCTGGGAAGAAAAAATTTAAAGTTAAAATTGGGACCAGAAATCAAATCTGGCCCCTTTATCCTTAATTTTATTATTCATAAGCAACTGTTAAGATAAACTGACCAGTATAGTTGCCAACAGAAATACCATCTGTCACTGTCAGAACAGCTCCAATAGTAAGTTCATCAAAACCATCGCCGTCGAGGCTAAAGGCACTATCCACTATATTTGTTCCTTCTACCAGGAATTGATCTACAGTTAAAGAATCTCCAGATACACTGTCAGCCAGAGCAATGGATACATCACCTGAGCTGGTAGACTGACTGGGAGTTACTTCAAAATCTTCAATACTTACTACATAGGCACGATCAGGAGTTCCACCAACCTGAACAACTGCTGGTGTTCCAGTATCATTCCAGAAAATATTTGCACCTGAATCAGCATCAACTGTTAGACTTCCATCAGTTCCTAAAATTATTCTTGCATTTCCTCCAGTAGGAGAAGTACCAAAACTAAAGTCCATATCCTGAACACCCATATCACCTGGATCAATTGTAATTGTATCTAATATTTCGGCATATACATTAACATCCTCACTTGCATCTAGTTGAGCCTGTACCGATGAACCAAAAAATAAAATCGCTACCACCACAATAAGAATTATTTTACCAGCATTTTTCATAATATATACCTCCTTCTTAAAGTGTACAAATAAGTCAACAAACAATTGTTATCTAACGCAAAATATAATTTTTGCGTTTTTAAAGCAGTTAACTGCTTTAAAGACTGAGGAAATCCAATATTTTTTCTCTATAAAATGCAAAAACCGGCCCCTAAGGGCCGGTTACACCATTGGCTCGCATCTGTTATAAGGTGTCCATATCGAAAAACAGATGGTCATAGCTTCCTTTATTGTTTTGTTACTTTTAAATTTTCCACTACAAATTTAGAAATTAAAACTTTTTATAACAAAATTGTTTAAATAAACAAAATTAACAATCTTCTTTCTTCTGGTTACATTATATTCCTGTTGAGAACGGTTGTCAATAGCTTTTTTCATTTTTTGTTAAAATTTATATAAATTTTTATAATTAACTTATAAAATATTTACAGTTTGAAATTCTGGAACCTCTTCTAAAAGATTATTTGCCAGATCAGATATTTTTTGACGACCACTATTACTAATAGTTACTTTAATAATAACTCCAGTTTTTTCGATTGCTTCAATTTCTATTACTAAATAATCCGGATAATTAGAAACTTCGGCAAAACTTTTTATATTGACCGATTTTTCCGAATCATCAGCAATAATTTGTATCTCGAAATCCTCTAATCGGTCAAAGCTTCCAAAAATAACCGGTTCACTAAAATGTAAAATTACACACTGATCACTTTCGGTAATTTTTTTAATATTAATTTCTGGATCTACAACCCCATAAACACTGCCTCCTACAACTGCATATAAATTCTGAAAAACAGGAGGAGTTATATCTTCTGCTGGAATACTATCTCCATCATCACCAGAAGCTGTAATTTCTAATTCAAGATCTTTAAATGTATTTTCACCATTAACAACAATTTTACCCTGCAGTTGATTATATCTTATTGCTTTAACATTATAATCATAGCTACCGTCTTCCCTTTTAAAAGAAACTTTACCATCCAAATTTGTAATTTCTTTCTCTCCAGCCAGAGTTATTTCAGCACCGCTAACTGGATAAGTACTCATTTTATCAACTACAGTAAAATTAACATCATATTTTTCTGTTGCCAGAGTATCTGTTGCATCATTAGAACACCCAGTCAGGAAAAACAGTCCAATAATTACCCCCAAAACCAGAGCCCAGGATTTTGAACTTTTTAGAAACTTCATATTCTGCTCTCCCCCTTTAGTTAAATATGATTTCACATTAATTATTAGAGTTTACTATTATGCAATATTTTATTTTTATATTATAATTTTACCAGCACAATCTCCAAACTAACTCGAATTTTATTTTTAGCAGCTGCTAAAATAATCGAATTATAATGAATATCTAAGCTCAATTTAATCTTAAACCTTTATTATAAATATACAGTACAAATTGAATTTTGAGGTGAAAATATGCTGGCACTTATCGAGGAGTTTTCTGCTTTATTTGGTTTATTGAGTTTTATTTTAGCAGTTGTAAGTATATATTTGTTCTTAAGATCCAAGAAAGAAAAGAAACCTATGTTTTGTATTCGGAGTATCAATTTAATCGGTGACTTATACAATAAAATTGGAGGACTGGAAGTTTACTATAAAGATAAACCTGTGTCAAATGTTTTTTCAACTAATGTTGCCTTCTGGAATAACGGTGGTGAAGTAATTAATAAAAATGATATTTCTCAAACAGAAAAATTGAGAGTTGTTTTTCCTAAAGGAAAGATTCTGGATAAAGAAATTGTCACCACCACCTCTAATTCAATTAATTTTGAGATTGAACAGCAAAATGAAAATGAAGTTATTTTATCATTCGATTTTTTAGAAAAAAATGATGGAGCAGTAGTCAATTTACTTCATACAAGTAAATCGCTGAAGGATGTAAAATTTATCGGGAAAATTAAAGGTGTTAAAATAAAGTCTTTATCGGAAAAGAATGGTAATGGTCCCAGGGGATCACACAGGCGAGTTTTAATAAATTTGGTTTTTATCTTATTAGCATATACCTTGCTAACTTTTTTTGGATTTCCAGTTGAAAGCTTAATAAACCCAGCCTGGGGAAATTATTCGGGTTTGTTTTCGAGTATTTCTGTTTTGATAATTTATCTTTATTTAATATATAGTGAGGTAAAAATGCCAGAAGAAATATCTTCATATATGAATACTACTGGATCTATTCCTGAAAAAGTAAATTCGTAAAAACTGTTAATTATTATCAAATATTATTCTGGAGTTGATAAAATGTTAGGAACTAGATCACAAAAGTTTGGTCTCTTATTATTAATAATTTTTATTCTGGTAGCCACAAGTTGGAACTTTTTTAATGCTCAAAAAGATGAATTCAATTTAAATGTAAATGCTGAGGGAAATGGAAGGGTAAATATAAACCCAGAAAAGACAAAATATCTTCCAGAAAAGAAAGTAGCACTTGCAGCAGAAGCTGGTAATAACTCAACTTTCGTTAAATGGACAGGTGATTTTGAAAGCGAAAAAGAAACAGTTGAGATCACCATGGACAGCAATAAAACAATTACTGCTGTTTTTAAGAAAAAAACTGAAATAGTAAATTTTAATGACTCAAGTTTAGAATTAGCGGTAAGAAAAGCATTAAATAAACCCTCTGGACCATTATATAAAAGTGAGGTTAATGATATTCAAAAATTGGAAGCTGCAGGAAAAGGAATTCAGAGTTTAAAGGGGATAGAAAACCTAACTTCTTTAACATATTTAGATCTGGGTAGAAAGTGGAAAGATGGTGGCTGGAATTATAATATAATTAAAGATTTAAGTCCAATATCGAATCTAATTAATCTCAATTATCTAGATTTAAGCGGCAATAAAATCGAAAATATTTCACCACTAGTCAAAAACAATGGGATAAATTCTGGTGACTATGTAAATCTCAGATATAACAATCTGGAACTTGGGGACAAAGACCAGGATATGAAAGATATCAAAAAATTAAAAGAAAATGATGTGGAAATTAAATATGAATAATTTAGATTGCAAAAAGAGCAGCCGGCATAAAACCAGCTGCTCTTCTTAAATGAAACTAAAATATATTATTATAACCGCTTTTCAAATCTCTTCTACGGCTTAATGTTTTAAATGGCGCACCCGAGAGGAGTCGAACCCCTAGCCTTCTGATCCGTAGTCAGACGCTCTATCCAGTTGAGCTACGGGCGCAAGCTAAAACTTTTCTTAAGCAACAATAAATATTATAACAGCTACTTCTATTATCGTCAAGGATTTTTTGAGAAAAATTATAATTCATTGATCTGACAGCCTTTGTGAACTGTTAGTGTTCATAATTTAAGTTTCTTGACGACAATAAAAAAGACTTTTTTTAGAAAATATTTAGAGTTATTTAAGTTAAATTTCCAGTATTAAAATTTGAAAAGCATCTGATCTTTTAGGTATCAACACTTCTGATTCGATTATCCCTACGTGTATTTAGATTACATTATTAAGGTTAAAAAGTCAAGATTTTTGTTCTTGTTTGGATGTGATTTTGAACTAAGAAATCTTTAAAATTATAACTCGGTTATTTTAGATTTAGTTCTCTATTTATTCGGTTCTTATTTCCATTATATCTTCAAATTCATTGGTCTTAAATATTTTTGTAATATCGCTGATATCACCAATATTCAATTTAAACACATCATTTGTATCTAATAAAGATTCTGGCACATCTAACGCTATTCTGAATTCATTCTGATAACTATAATTCTTAAACTTTTTAAATAACCCCATCCTGCCACTATAGTTATTTTTATCAACATACTCAACTAATCCGTCTCCTAAAGATTCAATCATCCCATTCTTTAACTCTTTATTTTTCGAAAAAATTGCTGTATTAATCCTATTAAAAAATTCCGGACAATCTAAAACAATCAAGCCAGTATCACCAAATTCATGCATTTCTCTTTTCAATTTTAATTTAAATTCATTGTTTTTAAGCCTTTTAAAGTCAATTGAATACATACAAAATAAATTAACACCTTGTTCTTTATTTCTTCTTATTTCTACAGGTTTTGTAATATCATTATTGTCAACTACATGATCATCAACCTTAATGTTGGCAAATTCAGGCTGTATAAACCTATGTAATCCTTCATTTTTATCTCCTCTTGAGCTATCTTGTTCTTCTATTCCTTTAAAATAAGAAAGTGGATTCATATATAATATACCCTCCTGAAGGCTTCTTATATGCTTTTCTTTACCAAATTTTATCAGAGCATAAATATAATTGTTCATAAAATTACTTTCCTTTCTATTTAAAGGTAGTTATATAATTTCATATACTAAAACAATAATACTTATTTTACATCAATAAAAAAACTTCTCTCAATTGGTTCTACCAAATTTTCACCATAAAGTATACCCTTAAGTTCTATAGTTTCTCCCTCCAAATTGACATTAAATAAAATTCTCAATGGTACACTATATACATCTGAGGGTATGTGATGCTTTACATTTTCTAAATTATTTTCTGCAATAAATTTGTTCTCCTCTTCATTTATATATACATCTGGATAATTCACCACTTCAAAACTTGGTGTTTGATTTGCAGCAATAAATAAAGGTTCATCTGATGGTTCCTCATGAAATTCTTTGAAAACGATAATTTCATCTCTATATGGAATTTCTAATTTAAAAAACGCATCTTTTATATAATCTGTATCTTTGTTCAATATTTCAAAATTAATAGTATGAGAGTTAATAAATAATTCATATAAATCATTGTCTCTATAAGTTTCTTTTAAATTTCTCAAATTCTTTTCTAACCGTTCAATACTACGATTTTCATATGGTGTAGACGAAAATGGATTAGTATAACCCTGCATTAATTTTTGAATATCAACAAGTTCACTATCAACAAGACCATCTTCTAAATTTCGTTTCTCTTCTAATATTCCCTCTATTTTTTGAGCAGCTCTGTCTGAAGGTAAATCAAATTTATCTAAATGTGATAACTCAATCCTTTTAGAGTAATCAGTATTTTTGAAACCAATCTTTATATTTTTATCAAAATCATTTAACGCTTTTTTATCATAAATCTTATCTAAATCAGATCTTGTCATAGGAGTTTGATGTGTACCTTTTCTTATAAAAGCATCTCCCTTATCTAGATCTTCATACTTCTTTTTCATCATATATGGTTTATCATCACAATCTTCTATTTTAAAAATACCTACCAAGTCGCCTTTATAATCATCATCTTTGCCATTATATTCATAAGGTTCATAGGAAATTTCAACATATGGTTCAATATTTTCTCTTATTAACTGTTGGTAAATTGCTGAATCTACGAAGGTCTCTTCTTCTATCCCAACTATATCCCTTTGACCACTAGCTTTATGATTTACCCCCACTATAATATGCTTTTCACCCTCGACATCTGCATTAGCCATAGAAATAATATCCTTTAACAAATCCTGATGCTTAGTACTGTCATATTGGATTGCTTTAAAGTCTAATTTAGTGCTTTCTTGTTCATAATCAATAATATCGTCGTATTCCATAAATTAGCCTCCAATCATTTATAACGAAAAGTTCTTCATCGAATTATCCATGACATCCTGATTAATGCCAATATAATCTAAAGTAATACTGGGTGCTGAATGATTAAATAGCTCCTGCAACAGGGCCACATCTTTGTACTGTTTATAATGATGATAACCGAATGTTTTACGGGTAGAGTGACAGCCTATATTATCTAGTCCTACAGTTTCTCCTGCTTTATTTAACACCCTATATGCCTGGCTGCGAGATAATGGCTGATTAGTTCCATTTCTGCTCTGAAATAAATATTCATGATCAGACATATTTTTAATATATCTGTCCAGGGCTTCTCGTAAAACAGAGTTAATAAAGAACTTCTTAGTCTTTCCTGTCTTCTGTTCTTTTAAAATGATATGAGTTTTATTTCTTACATCCTGAACTTTTAGCTTTAAGATATCACCAATTCTTAATCCTGTGTTGATTCCTAAAACAAAAAGCAAATAGTTGCGGTAATTATCCTTTAGAAGCTCCGTCTTAATTTCTTCAATTAAACTTTTATCTCTGATTGGATCGACTTTATTCATTAAACCCATCTCCTATCATAAATATAATTTAGATCCATTATACACTATTAAATAGGAAAAGTATATATGATAAAGTTCATTAAAAACTAATAAGTTGCTGAAAATTTGCCATTAACCCTGTAATAACAATAAACAAGCAACTTATAACCAATGCGACTTAACATAACTTATGTTGTGTTAGTGATTATTGGTTCTATTAAATTCACACTGTATAAAAAGATTATTAATATATCACAAATCTAAAATGAATAATCTTATTACTAATTATATTGATTTATTAGATAATTTATTTCTTCTCTTGAATACCTTTCTTCTAGTAAATATTCTATATCTACTTTATTATATTCTTTTTTATTCTTAAGCTTAATAATACTTAAAATATTTTTATTATTATTTTCTTCTTTTACTATATACTTTAACTTGAATTCGGCAAGTAAAAAGTTAAAGTAGTTCTTTTTAGATTTTTGCCGTTAAAAAATCATTTCAATCTTTAAAAATAAAATATTTTATTG